>JAHELX010000036.1:0-17645 GCA_024643945.1 Anaerolineales bacterium | reverse complement strand
TTACGTTTCAACTCTCCAATGTCCAGGGCGGTATGTTCCAGGATCTCGTCCAGGATTGCCTGGGGGCTACGCCCTCTTAACTCGCTTTCCGGCTTGACGATCAAGCGATGGGCCAGGGTAAAGGGAGCCAGAGTCTTGATGTCGTCGGGGACAACGTAATCACGGCCACGCAATGCGGCCAGGGCCTGGGCAGTCTTGTAGAGGGCCAACGATCCGCGTGGACTGGCTCCCAACGCCACATCAGGGTGTGAACGGGTGGCACGCACAATGGTCAGAACGTATCGCTCCAACGACTCTTCTACGTGCACGTCGCTGACCACATCGTATAGCGCCGGCAAGTCGGCGCTATCGACTGCCTGCCCCAGCGTCTCAATAGGATGTCGTTTTCTGAGGTTACGCAGAATCTGGGCTTCGTCGTCGGCCTCCGGATAGCCCAGGGACAATCGCATGAGGAATCGGTCGAGTTGGGCCTCGGGAAGGGGAAAAGTGCCCTCATATTCAATGGGGTTCTGCGTGGCCAGCACCAGAAACGGCACGGGCAGCGGGCGGGTAACTCCATCCACCGTGACCTGTCGCTCTTGCATTGCTTCCAATAGCGCCGCCTGAGTGCGCGGGGTGGCCCGGTTAATCTCGTCTGCTAGCAAAATACTGGCAAAAACGGGGCCAGGCCGAAAGTCAAACTCGCCGGTTTTCTGGCTGAACACGTTCACGCCGGTGATGTCGTTGGGTAGCAGATCGGGCGTGCACTGTAATCGCTGAAAGCCAATGCCTATGCTGGCTGCCGCAGCCCGGGCTAACATCGTCTTGCCGGTACCCGGCACGTCCTCGATGAGCACGTGCCCCTGGCAAAGCAGGGCCACCATGAGAAGCTCGATCTGATGCCGCTTGCCGACGATGACTGTTTCGACGTTACGGATGATGCGGTCGGTGTACTCAATTAACGAGATGGACATGCCCTGTGCCCCCTTCGCACCTACAGTATACGCTAGGGACACCGACAGCGCAAGCCCCTTGACGCCCAACAAGGCCCTGCCCGATGAGATGGCTCTTTTTACCTGGCACAAACTGTGGGGGTGGTGAAATCTATTGAAAGCGGGAGATAAATGTGTTATACTCATATAAATCCAGGACGACAGGAGGAGCAACTGATGATAGACTTGACGAGTGAATTCGGGCGTAGAGTGACCCACAGGCTTCGAGAGGAACCCGTTATCTGGCTGACTACGGTCGGAAGCGATAATACACCCCAACCGAGGCCGGTGTGGTTCTTTTGGGATGGCGAGACATTCCTGATATATAGCCAACCCAACGCACATAAACTGCGGCATATAGCGCGCAACCCAAAGGTAGCGCTCAACTTGGACAGTGATGGGCAGGGAGGAGATATTGTGGTCCTCACCGGTGAGGCTCACATTGCTGAGGATGCGCCGCCGGCCAACGAGGCTGTAGAATACGCGGAGAAGTACCGGGAAGGGATTGCAGACCTTGGGATGTCACCCGAGGGCTTTGCAGACAGCTATTCTGTCGCTGTTCGTGTGACGCCGACAAATCTGCGTGGGTTCTGATTTTGCCCGATCCTACGTGCCAGCCAAGGCACGAGCTTAAGCAGGGCAAAAACAGACGGGCCAACACGGTGGGCAACAGTGAGACAGAAAGCCGTGCTGGCCCGATTGGAATTAGCAAGCCCTTAATAAACAATAATCGGCTTGCCAGTACTACCATAGTAGCATAGAACAAGTGGAATCTTGTAAGAGAAACGTATGAGAAAAGTTAGAGATGTTGCTGGCCCGGCGCAAACTGCCGCATAGCAAGACCCTGCCGCATCGGGCAGGGTCTTGCTATTGTGAGAACTGGGGCAGGAAGGGGATTGCCAGCGATAGTTAAAATGGCATCTTTCGCGTTCCGCCGGATTGTGGTAAGATAGCGTTATGCAAACACGCAGGCGGAGGAAAGAGCTCCCAGCGCCGATCCGCCGGCAGGCATTGGTGGTGGGAGGGCGAGTGATGCTGGTCATTGCCATCGCATCGTTGCTGGCGGCGGCTTTGATCAGTGCGCGCCTATTGACCGGTGGCGAGGATCAGCGGCCGATCACAGCGAAGCCTCCAGCGGGTGAGGGTGGCACGACCGCCATCTCCGACACCTTTGTGTCGTCCGTCGAGGTGGCATCGGACGCGCCCCATGTCGGCATTGTCGCTGGACACGCCGGCTACGATCCTGGTGCCGTCTGTGCTGATGGGCTGACTGAGGCCGAGGTGAACATGGTCATCGCCCAGGAAGTGCAGGAACTCCTCAAACGCAAGGGATACCGGGTGGATTTGCTGGAGGAATTTGACGATCGCTTGACCGGTTATCGCGCCGACGCGCTGGTCTCAATCCACGCTGACTCGTGTGATATACCGGGCGCCACCGGCTTCAAGGTCGCACGGGTCACCGACAGCGCCATTCCAGACGCCGAAGATAGGTTGGTGAACTGTCTTTATCAGGAATACGAAGCGGCAACCGGGTTGCCGCGCCATCCCAGCAGCATCACCGATAATATGACCGATTACCATGCCTTCCGCGAGATTGACCAGTATACGCCAGGTGCCATTATTGAAGCCGGCTTTTTGTTGGATGACCAGGATTTGCTGGTCCGCCGGCCGAAGCTGGCCGCCCGAGGCATTGCAGCCGGGGTGGTGTGCTTCCTGGAAGGCGGGAAGTGACGTATTCTCGAAGCCTAAAGGGGCCCAGAGCTCCTTTCAGACCATCTGTAAGAAATTTGGATGTCTGGTCGTCTATTAGTTAGCTAAAGGCCCGGCTATAGGGAATGCACTTGAGTGCACTGATTTCGGTTAGGAGGCGCAATATGGGAATCGCGACGACTCCACCTACCCAATTTGCCTGGCCTGATTTGACATGGATAATGCTTTGGTTATAATATTCCCTGATACCCCCTGGGGGTATCAGAGCCCTAAAGAAAGGATGGAGATATCATGACCGAGAAGATTGTTGACAGCCCGATTCACGTGAAAGACGATGCCTTTGAAGAGACTGTGCTTAAGTCGTCTTTGCCGGTTATCGTGGATTTTTGGGCTCCCTGGTGTGGACCATGTCACATGGTCGCGCCCATCTTGGAGGAGATTGCGCGGGACTACGCAGGTAAATTGATTGTAGCCAAGGTTAACACCGACGAGGATCCGGCGTGGGCAACCCGCTACGGTGTGCGCGGCATTCCGACGATGCTGTTCATCAAGGATGGACAGGAAATTGACCGACAGGTTGGGGCCGTGCCTAAGCAGTTTATCGTCAACAAATTGGCACCGGTTCTCGCATGATCGAAGTATCTACCTGGATAAAAGCTAACTGGATTTTGCTGACCTTCCTGGCCCTGGTTGGGAGCGCTTTTATCCTGTTACGCAGCAAACCCAGCGACCTTGCATCGCTTGATGAGTTAAACGGGGTCTTGAGCGCCGACCAGCCAACGGTGGTTGAGTTTTACTCCAACTTTTGAAGTGCCTGCCTGCTGGCAAAACCTGTCGTGGATGGGTTGGAGCGAAAGCTGGCTGGTAAGGCTTCTGTGATCCGGCTCGACCTGATGAGCCAGGTAGGGAGGCAGGCCGCCGCGCGTTTTGGTGTGCGTGCCGTGCCTACACTGCTTGTCGTGAATGGGGATGGTCAGGTCGTTCTCACTCAAGTCGGCATGTTGAGGCCGGGTGACGTTCAAGCCCAAGTAGATGAACTTATACCCACGTGCGGGTATTAAATCTTGACTGGAAGGAGGTAGTAACAACATTCAGCCATGCCGATTTATGAATACATCTGTCAAGACTGCGGCGAAAAATACGATAAGTTTGTCCGATCCAGTCTGGCCAAGATCGAGCTGAAATGTCCCAAGTGTGGAAGCACTCAGGCCAAGAAGGCTTTTTCAGTCTTTGGGATGTCGGGTGCTGGCAGCCAATCCCTGCAGGGCGCGACCAGCAGCGCGGCAAGCTGTGGCCCAATTGGTTGAAGCATTTGATGCGGAGACCGGGTGTCTCCAACGCGCAATCTGTGGTATGAGCGTTTGTTGCGCCAAAGGTGATTCGGCCTATGGCAACTTTACCTGTAGCTACTCGTGATCAGTTAATCAAACGGTTACAACGAATCGAGGGGCAGGCGCGCGGCGTGCGCCGCATGATCGAAGAGGAGCGTGACTGCCAGGATATTCTGACCCAATTGGCCGCCATTCGCGGCGCGGCTCACCAGGTCTCAGTGATAGTCGTCAGGGAATATGCGCTAAACTGCTTGAACGATCCCGAGCAGTTTGGCTCGCCCGACGAGGCTATTGTTAAGTTAGTGCACGCCTTGGAGCAACTGCCTCACTGATGAAACGATTCGGCCAGAAGTAAAAAGCCTCCCCGGTACGGGGAGGCTTTTGTTCGCATCATTGGCTACTCCATTTGCTTAATGGTCCCTGGTGTACCAGCGTCTCGGCCATTGCGGTGTTGTAGGCTGGCGGGTGCAAAGGCAATAGAACATGGAAGCTGCTGCCAGGGCAGGTCTGCTCGTCGTGACCGGAGCTCTCTACCCAAATGCGGCCGCCGTGCGCATCCAAGATGCCCTTCACCAGCGACAATCCCAGGCCCGGTCCAGCTCCCTTGAACTTGGTTTTGCCGGTGCTGTGCTTCATTAAATCTCCGGTGCGATAAAACTTGTCGAAGATTTTGTGCTGGTCGGCCGGGTCAATACCGATGCCGTTATCTTTTACAATCACCTCCACGAATTGGCCGCCGCTCTCGGCGTGCACGTGACCGATGATTTCAATATGGCCACTGTCGGGAGTGTATTTGATAGCATTGCTGATTAATTGGCTGAAGGTCTGTTGCAACCGCTCTGAGTCCCCTTCTATGGCCGGCAAAGCTTCGAGCCTCTCGGTGGTGAGGTTATGCCCTCGCTCTGCCAGAGCCGAGGCCCATTCGGCCATCGCATGCTCAATGACCCGGGCGAGATTGACAGAGGCTGGATTCAAAGTTAGCGCTCCTACATCCAGCCGAGATACGTCAAGCATCACGTCTACAATTTCGGTCAATCGAGTAGCGCCTCGAATGAGTCCATTGACAAAGACTGACAACGACTCATTGGAGTCTAGCTCTTCGGCCAACATTTGCGAATAGCCGTTGACCTGGGAAAGAGGTGTGCGCAATTCGTGAGAAGCGATGCTGATAAAGTCGGTCTTCGTCCGGTTCATTGACTCTAACTCGGTGTTAAGCCGGCTTACATCTAAATTCAAACGGCGCAAATCCTGCACCATTTGGGCGTTCTTCAAGGCCGCCACAGTCTGATCAGCCAGCGTGCTCAGCAAATCCAGGTCGTTGCGGCGGAAAGCCTCGCCCGACTTCTTGTGTCCCAGCGCCAGCAGGCCGATCACTTCGTCTTGTGATCGAATAGGCACATAGAGTTCCATTTGCACGTTGCTCAACCATTGCTTCTGGGCCTCTGATATGCGACGATAAGCAGGCAGCACGTCCAGGTCGTACTGAGTCAACGGGGTACCCTGGCGAAATCGATTCATCAGGGTGCCAAATGTTTCTACTTCCAACAACTGGGTAGAAACATTGCCTCGCCCCCGTATGGGCAAGATGGTGGAGTGACCAGCGCCGGTGTATTGTACCAGCAGCAACGCCCCCCGTTCCAAGTTGAACACGTCGCTGATGACACCGAAGGCAACAGCGGTCAGCCGATCAATGTCCAGGATGTTGCTCACACTCTGGCTGTAATGGCGCACCACTTCCTGTTCATCATAATCAGCTCCAAAGATAAGGCGATTGAGTACGCCGCTCGAAAGACTTGACAGTCCAGGCAAGAAAATCGCCATGACGATGGCGATGACGCCCGTCAGCAACAATGAATCGCGCTGGGTGATCGTCGGCAGTTGGACGCTTTGCACTATCATCAGGATTCCAAAGAAAACCAGGCTCAACAGCAGCGTAAATGCCAAGAAGCGAAGTGCCTGGCGAATCATGGTTTTCAGGTCAGGCGGATGCACTTGCAAAATCACATAGGTCGCCAGTCCAGCCGCCATCCAGATCAGCACGTGCGTCGCTACTTGCGCCACAAAGCCAGACGTCAGCGACATACCTTCGGAAACGACCAACAAGGCCAGAATCATTACCCAGTAACGAAGCCGGTTCCGGTGCAGGGGGCTGGTCTGTCGCCGGTAGGCGAGCAACACGGCCAGGGTGCCTCCTCCCAATGCCAGGGCCCACAGCACAATCTGAACCACGATCGTCGCTATAGGCCATTGGCCCAGCCAGCCAAATTGCAAAGCAATTATCACTACGAACAGACTTATGCCCCCTACCAACCAGACAACAGCCCAGCGCGTCTGCCGGACAAAAGACATGGTGAGCGCCCCAAATGCGAGAGCGGGCACAACCCTGGCCCACGAGGAGATGATCTCGACCGGGGGCAGAGAAATTGTGGGGATCGTCAATCGCGCCAGCCACAGTAAGGTAGGGATGACCGAGAGGCCCAGGTAAGCGACCAGGTACTCTTCAACCTCGGAGGTCCGCTGCCGAAATAGTACCTGCAGCATCAAAATGACGTAGATTAACACTTCGGTGAAAAGAAGAACCTGGTCTGCGCTTTGCATAGGTTGCCCCTACAGAATCTCAATTTGATAGTCAACCAGTTGGCAATCCAATCGGCTTTCTTCGATCCAATGCGCCACCCGGGTAAGCAGGCTATGGACATAGTCTCGGTCATTTGACACGCAAACGACGCCGATAATCGCTAATTGCCACACATCTTGTGCACCTACTTCGGCCACGGAGACGTTGAATTCCCTGCGCAGTCGGGCCATAAGACTTTTGATGATCCGGCGCTTGCCCTTGAGTGATCCATTACCAGGGATGTGCAATTCCAGGGTGCAGGCTCCGATAACCACAGGCTTTCCTTAAACGCGACGATTCCAGGCGTCGTGAGCGTACTGCTCACGACGCAACTGCTCGGCCAGCGAGCGTTCATAATCGGTGAGATCACCTGGCTTTAGCTGCAAGTTCAAAGCGCTGGCGAAGCCTTGGGCCAGCGCTATGGCTGCCTCGTCGAACGACACGATTCGCCCCAGCGCCTGTGCCAGGGTGCAGGCGCGCGCCAGAAGCCAATCTCGCCCGTGAAGAGACTCGGCCTGTCCTTGGCTCCCCCCCGGATGAGGGCCTGATCCAGCCAGGACAGGGTCACTCGCACGCAAGCAGTCCAAGATGCGACGTAAGTCACCGGTCAGGGGCAACGTACCGTGCTGTAACACCATCCCTCGACGCCGCACTTGCGCGCTGCCGACCAGTTTTTTGCCGCCTACAGTAATCTCGTAATTCGACGGAGTGTCGAAGCAGACGGCGCCCTGATCGGGATTGAGCACTTTCTCTTCTTGTGCCTGGAAGACGTCAGTACCCAGGGCGCGCAGCCCGGCCAGCAGTCCAGTGCTCAGCCGGCGATACGATTCCACGATACCCCCGGCCACGCGAGGCTCGTCGCCGGGGGCGACGACGCTGTAGGTCAGCTCGTCCGTGTGCAAGATAGCTCGTCCGCCGGTCGGGCGCCGTACCCAGGTATAGCCCCGACGGGCGCATGCGGCTTCGTCCACCTCGGCCCAATGCTGGTTGTATCCCAAGGATAGGCAAGGCGGCTCCCATTGGTAGAAGCGCAGCGTTGGGATGCCCGCACCATCAGCTTGCGCATGCAGAATAGCTTCATCGATTGCCATGTTGGTCGCGCCATCGGCTGGCGGCGTGATGAGGAGCCGCCAGATGGCAAGCGGATAATCAGTCATCTCTTGCTCAATATCTCCACAAGGCTACAAGAAAAATTATACCATACCTCAGTCGCCAGTCAATGGAGATAAGGTCATACCTTAAAGCAAATACATCTATTCTGTCAAATTAAGAAAGAACAATGAACGCACTCGCGCCCTAAACAGAGCGTTGACCTTCCAAATTTTTTGTGCTATAATGCGCCATGTGACTATCCTTGCAAGCTTTTGTTATAATCCACCTGGGCGATTTCCACGACGCGATCTTCTTTCCACTGAATTTATTGGCGGCTTGGATTGCAAAGGAGCAAGAAGGAATGCCAGCCAAGTGAGATGATGCCCCGTGACCCCATTGCATTGGCCGTGGGGTCGCTTTGTTTGAATCCAATGTGTTATTTCTGCCAAAAGTTCAAGCTTTAAGGAGGTGATGCCCTTTCACAAAATTGAATGGTGTGAAATGATCTGGGATAACTGTTTCAGCTATTCGAAATCGAGGGGTGAAAGCGGCCATAACCCTGATTCATTCCAGCCAATCCCAATTATTTCGCACATGTGTTGGCAGGCGAGGTATTCAAACCAAGACACACAAAAGTCAGGAGGAGGATGCACACTATGAAGAAGATTGCTGTTGGACTGGTGTTGATGCTGCTGGCACTGGCTGTGCTTTCGGCTTGTGCGCCTGGCGGCGGAGCCAGCACCATCAAGATCGGCATCAATGCCCCGATTACCGGCGATATCCCCAAGGTGGGCGAAGGTACCAAGTACGCGGCCGAGATGTGGCTTGAGGACATTAAGGCTGCCGGTGGCCTGGATGTAGGGGGGAAGAAATACCAGGTCGAGCTGGCTATCGAGGACAATGAGTCCAAGGCCGAGTCAGCAGTGGCCGTCAATACCAAGCTAATCACCCAGGACGAAGTGCTGGTCATCGTTGGGCCTCAGGCCTCCAAGCAGGCAGTGCCTGCTGGCGAGGTGGCAGATAACAACCAAACCCCAATGATCAGCCCCTGGTCCACCAATCCCCGCACCACCGAGAACCGACCCTGGGTCTTCCGCGCCTGCTTCCTGGATCCCTTCCAGGGACCGGTCGTGGCTAACTTTGTTACCGAGGAGTTCGGCTTCACCAAGGCTGCGGTGCTCTACGACGTGGCCAGTGACTACCCCAAGGGACTGGCCGAGTTCTTCAAGCAGGCCTGGGAAGATTTGAATGGTCCCGATTCTGTGGTGGCCTACGAAAGTTTCACCACCAAGGATCGCGACTTCAGCGCCCAGTTAACCAAGATTAAAGACTCGGGGGCTGAGTTCTTCTTCACGCCCCAGTATTACGATGAGGTGCCCTTAATTGTCAAGCAGGCCCACGAGTTGGGGTGGGATAAGCCCATTGTAGGCAGCGATAGTTGGGGTTCAGCCGAGCTGATGAGCCTGTGCGGTGACGACTGCAAGGGGTTGTTCTTCAGCACCCACTACGCCGCCGCCGGTGCCAAGGGCGCAACCAAGGATTTCATTGACCGCTACAACGCCAAGCATGGATACGTACCCGACGACGTGGCAGCCCTGACCTGGGATGCTATGGGCATTGTGCAAACTGCCATCCAGGACTGCGGCAAGATCACCGGCGATCTGAAAGCCGATCGCAAGTGCGTGCGCGATGCGCTGGCCAAGATCAAGGACTACGCCGGCATTACGGGCAAGATGACCTTCACCGAGCAGGGTGATCCCGTCAAGTGCGCTGTCATCGTCAAGATCAGCGACGCCGGCGAGTTCGAGTTCTACAAGTCGGTCTGCCCGTAGGCATGGGAGAGTGACCTCTTTTGGCGGCCTCATAAGCCAAAGGAGCTGAGGCTCGTCGTACAGGAGGGCGGGCCAGGGCAGGGAGCCCTGAGCCCGCCCTCTCGAAAAAAATGAGGAGCGAGTACGATGGCGTTTTTCCTACAAAACCTGGTCAACGCCCTGCAGTGGGGCAGCTTCTACGCCTTGATCGCCCTGGGCTACTCGATGGTCTACGGTGTCTTGATGCTCTTTAACTTTGCCCACGGCGATATCTTCATGGTCGGGGCCTATATTGGGTTCTTCATCTCAAGCGGTTTGGTGGCCCTCACCTCACTGGGCTTCGTCGCACTGCCCAACTGGTTGATCCTGGTGCTGACCATCCTCCTCGCCATGTTCCTGACCTCCTTCGTGGGTATGCTCGTCGAAAGGATAGGCTATCGGCCCTTGCGGGGAGCGCCCCGAGCCTCGGCCGCGATCACCGGCCTGATGATCGGCATCATACTGGAGACTGGGAACCTGGCCTTGCTGGGCGCAAGACGCCGAAGCTTCCCCACTTTGATCGAGACAAGCACCTATAGGCTTGGCGACGTAAGCGTTACTAACACGAAGATCATTATCGTCCTCGTGTCTGTGCTGCTTATGTTGGCCTTACATCAATTTATCCGCCGGACCAAGTGGGGGATGGCTATGCGGGCCATGGCTTTTGACTACGTCGTCGTGCCCTTGATGGGAGTGCCGCTCAACACCATCGCTGCCCTGACCTTCGCTCTTGGCTCGGCTCTGGCAGCCGCCGCAGGGATATTGTTTGGCGTCGCCTATCCCGTGCTGGAGCCCTACATGGGCGTTCTCATAGGCTGGAAGGCTTTTGTGGCTGCAATCTTGGGTGGAAGAGGCTCCGTTCTGGGAGCGGCACTGGCCGGCTTCTTGTTGGGGTTCATCGAAATTTTCGTGGCGGCGATCTTCCCCTCGACGCTGCGCGATCTGATCGCCTACTCCATCATCCTGCTCATCCTGACCTTCCGGCCCCACGGCTTCTTCGGCGAGCCATATAGCGCACAGTTGAGGCTATAACCGGCTGCACCCATCCAAGATATGAGAGAGATGAGGAATCGACATGGCAGTCAAAACCGGCAAGTTGTCGACCCAGAAGAGCACCATAAGCCTGTCGCTCCGTAAGGCTTGGGATCCGTTTTCCGAGGTTCCCCTGTTGAGCTGGCTCTTGGGCGCCTTGGTCGCTGTGGTGATTGAACAGCTCTTGGGCGCTCCGCTGGCTCGAGGCCTAGGACTGTCCAAAATTCCGGTCCTTTTCGGCTTCGATCTTATCCTGAAGGATCTTACACTAATCCCCAGTACGTTCTTATATGTGCTGCTTATATATCTCTTGCCGGTGGGCCTCATAGCACGGCTGAGCGCCTCGCTGGCGAACAGACTGGCGGCCAAACTCCTGAGCTTCCCAATGGTGTTGTCTGTGGTCATTCACCTGGGCCTGCTCTATGCCACTCTGCACATATGGGCAAGCCTCAATGACTATCGTGTCCTCGTGCTCAGGCTGATGTTGATAGCTGTGATGGTGACCCTCAGCCTGAACGTGGTGAATGGCTATATGGGAGAGTTCTCCTGTTCGCATCCCGGGTTCATAGCCTTGGGCGCATACGCAGCCTCAATCTTCACTGTGGTTATGTTCGTCCAGGACGACGTCTTCGGCCCTCCACTCCTTCCTCCCTCTATAGGGCCATTCATGTTCCCCATCGCCTTGATCGTTGGCGGATTGGTGGCATCTCTGGGAGCACTGGTTGTCGCCATCCCATCTTTCAGAACGAGGGGCGACTACCTGGCGATCATCTCCCTGGCATTTATGTTCATCGTCAAGAGTCTGATCGAAAACCTGGAGATCGTCGGTGGCCCCCGTGGCTTTATGAACCAGCCCGACTGGGCAAATTTGCCCACGGTGTTCGTGTGGACAGTCGCCTGCATATGGATTATCAACAATTTTGTGCGGTCGACCGTAGGAAAAGCACTGAATGCCGTGCGCGACGGCGAACTGGCGGCCAATGCTATGACCGTCAACACCCAGCGCACCAAGATGACGGCCTTCCTGTTCTCAGCCTTTTGGGCCGGCGTGGCCGGCGGGCTCTTCGCCCACGTGATGAGATACGTCAATCCAGGTACCTTCGGCATTCAAAAACTGGCCGAAGTCCTGGCTATGGTCTACTTCGGAGGGCTGAACTCTGTCGTGGGCTCCATTGTTGGTGCAGTAGGCTTCAGTCTTCTAAGTGAAGCCCTAAGGCCACTGATGATCTTCAAGTGGATCATCATTCCGCTCCTGCTCATCTTGGTGATGATTTTCCGACCAACAGGTCTTATCGCTTTCAGGGAGTTCGACGTCGAGAATCTCCTCAAACCCAAGCTGAAACCAAAGCCAGAGGTGGAGCATGCCGTTGCTTCAGATTGAAAAAATGACCCACTACTTCGGCGGTTTGCGGGCCGTCTACGATTACAACCTGGAGATCGAACCAGGCCAGGTGAGAGGGTTGATCGGACCTAACGGGGCGGGGAAAACCACCATTTTCAACCTTATCACCGGCATCTATAAGCCCACCGAAGGGGAAATCCTCTTGGAGGGCAAATCAATCATAGGCCTTCAGCCCCACCAGATCGCTTCCAAGGGTCTAGGCAGGACCTTCCAGAACCTGCGCTTGTGGAGGCATATGACCGTGCTTGAGCACGTGAAGTTGGCCCGTTACTCGAAGATTAGCTATGGCTTGATCGGGGCCTTCTTAGGCACACCTAAGCGTCACCGGGAAGAAGCCGAGATTGAAGAGAAGGCTTATGATCTCCTGGAGCATGTGGGTATCCGTCATCTCGCGGACCAGGTGGTGACCAATCTGCCATACGGTGCCCAGAGGAGGGTGGAGATGGCCAGGGCACTGGCTATGGAGCCCAAGATATTGTTCCTGGATGAGCCTACCGCGGGCATGAATCCCGAAGAACTGGTTCAGATGATGGGGATCATCCGTCGGGTTCATAATGAACTGGGGTTGGCAATCTTTCTCATTGAGCACAGGATGAGGGTGGTCATGGATCTGTGCGAGGCCATCCAGACCCTGGTCTTTGGGGAGGTCATCGCTGAGGGCACACCGGAAGAAATCCGCAACAATCCCAAGGTTATCGACGCCTATCTGGGCAAGGAGGTGGAGACCTGATGCTATCAGTGGAGAACTTGGGGGTTTCCTACGAGAGGATCAAGGCCCTCCACGGCATAAACTTTCAGGTTGAGGAAGGGGAGATCGTCTGCATCATTGGCGCCAACGGCGCCGGGAAGAGCACCACCTTGCGTGCAATCTCTCGTATGGTCCCGGCCGAACCAGGTTCCAGGATGACTTATATGGGGAAGGACCTGCTTACGTATCCTGCCGACAAGGTGGTCAGCCGGCTTGGCATTTCCCACGTCCCCGAGGGAAGACGGCTTTTCGACAACCTGACGGTTATGGAGAATCTCAAGCTGGCTACCTTCGCCAGAAAGAATGGCAGTGAGATCGAGCGAGATTTGGAGCGGGTGTTCGCGATTTTCCCCCGCCTTCAAGAGAGGATAACCCAGAAGGCTGGAACGTTGAGCGGGGGCGAACAGCAGATGCTGGCCGTCGGTAGGGCGCTGATGAGCGCAAGGAAAATGATGCTCCTAGATGAACCCTCTATGGGGTTGGCTCCTTTGCTGATGAAAGACGTGTTCGACGCGCTCAAGGGAATCAACCAGGAAGGGACCACCATTCTACTCGTCGAGCAGAACGCTCGCATGGCACTTAAATTTGCGCAGCGAGGTTATGTACTGGAGAATGGCAACCTCGTGTTGGAGGGTTCTTCTAAGGAGCTTCTCGCCAACCCCGCCGTCAAAAAAGCTTACCTGGGTGGCTAGTGCCCCATCAAAGTGATTTTGATAAGTTAGATTCGGCCTCATGGGCGTAATCTGTATCATATCATAATCCCTGTAATGGGGTACTAGTACCCTGGATTAGCGGCAACCGCTCACCCTCCCGGAGCGCCCAATGGTCCCGAGCGCCCAATGGTCCCCTGCACAGGGGAAAGCCCCCCACGGGGCTGCACAGGGGAAAGCCCCCCATGGGGCAGGTTTAGGCAAACGTCAAAGCACTTGTCCAGAAATATCCTGGTACTTTTGCCATAAGTTTACACCCGATTTGCCGATGGAAGTGCAAAGTCATGATTGGACAAGTACAAAGCCGAGACTGTCGCTACACTTGGCAGTTCAGACGCAGAATGCCCACTCAATGCAACCTGCCCCGTGGGGGGGCTTTGCTCCGGGAGGGTAGGCTGAATAGTTGCGATTAGCGGACCTTAGCCTCAGGTCAGAAAGGAGGAGGGAGAGCAATAGTCAGGATGTCCGCATGATGCGAAGTAGGGTCTATGGTCCGGCCAGGAGCTGGACCGCTATTCACAATCTTAACAGGAGGAATGGAGAAAGATGTTCAAGAAGCTCACTTTGTTGTTCCTTGTGATCGCCTTATCCCTGCCCATGATTGGAGGCTGCGCAGGTCAGCAGAAGGGAGCGCTCAAGATCGGCCTGGAAGGGCCTATGACGGGCGATTACGCCTACGAGGGCCAGGGATTTGAGAAGGCTGTTCAGTTGCTGGTTGATCAAACTAACGAGGCCGGCGGGCTGTTGGGCCGCCAGGTAGAGTTGGTCATCGAGGACGACGCCGGGGACCCGACCCAGGCGGCACTGGTCGCACAGCGGCTGGTGGACGCCGGGGTTGTGGCTGTGATTGGTGCTTATAACTCTACCGCCACCGAACCTGCCTCAGAGATCTACAATGAGGCCGGCATCCTCCACGTCACCCCGTCCTCCACCGCCACACGGCTCACCGAGAAGGGCTTCCAGCGGTTCTTCCGCGTGTGCTTCCTGGACGATCGCCAGGGTCTGTTCGCAGCCAAGTTCATGAAAGAGGTGCTGGGTGCGCAGAAGATTGGCATCCTGCACGACAACTCCACCTACGCCCAAGGACTGGCCGAGCACACCAAGCGCTATGCAGAGGAACAGGGCCTCGATGTGGCCTTCTACGATGCTATCAACCCCGACGACACCGACTTCACGCCCACTCTCACCAACATCGCTGGAGCGGGGTTGGATGCTATCTACTTCACGGGGTATCACGCCCAGGCCGGACTGCTGCTCAAGCAGAGCGGTGACCTGGGGCTTGACCTGCAATGGGTCACGGGCAACGCCAGCAACAATCCCGAGATGATCCAGATCGCCGGCTTGGAGAACGCCGTAGGTACCTACATTACCACCGAGCCGCTGCCCAAGGATGTGGACTATCCCGAGGCGCGCCAGTTCGTGTCCGACTTCGAAGCTAAGTACGGCCAGTCGCCTGACAGCGTGTGGTGGATGATGGCCGCCGAGGCGTACAACGTGATCCGCTACGCCATCGAACAAACGAACTCTACCGACTCCGCCGTCTTGGCTGATTTCCTCCACAACAAGGCCAAGAACCTCAATGGCCTCACCGGCCCGATCCTGGGGTGGGACGAGAAGGGTGACCGGCTGGGCACCATTCACGTAGCTTACGTCATTAACGACCAGGGTGAGTTCGTACTGAATCCGGAGCAGCCATCGCCGTAAGGAATGGCAACCTCGGGGGAGTTCGAACTCCTTCGAACTCCCCCCTTCGTCGTAGCCACCTTTTCACCACCACTGGGGGAGGCTAAACTTCATGCAATTTATCCAGCAGATGATCAACGGCATTACCATTGGTGCCTTCTATGCATTGGTCGCCCTGGGCTACACGATGGTGTACGGAGTGTTGAAGATGATCAACTTCGCCCACGGCGATCTCTTTATGTGGGGAGCCTACCTGGGCCTCACCGGGCTGAATATCCTGCTGGCCGTACTGGCTGGCCCCACCGGGTGGGCCATCCTGCCCATTGTCATCCTTGTCATGATCACCGTGGCCCTGGTCGGTGTGTTGGTAGAGCGGGTGGCTTACCGTCCTCTGCGCACAGCCGGGCGACTGGCTCCCGTGATCTCAGCGCTCGGCGTCGCCTTTATCCTGGAGAGCCTGGCCCGTAATGTTTACGGCGCCAGTTGGAAGACCTATCCGGCCGGGATCACGCCCACCGGAAGGATCGTGCTGGCCGGAGAAGTGCGGGTCAGCGTGATGCAGATCGTAGTCCTGGTGGTCTCATTCTTACTGATGGGTGGGTTGTATCTCTTCGTCCAACGCACCCGCATTGGCACGGCCATGCGCGCCGTCTCGCTGAACCACGACGTGTCCAGACTGATGGGAATTGATGTCAACCGCATCATCGCCGTCGTCTTTGTCATTGGCCCCGGCCTGGGTGGAGTGGCCGGGATGATCGTCGCCCTCTACTATGGTTCATTCGACTTCACACTGGGTTGGGTTTTTGGCCTGAAGGCGTTCATCGCTGCCATCCTGGGAGGCATCGGCAACATCCCCGGGGCTATGCTGGGCGGGATGCTCCTGGGCATCGTCGAGACGCTGGGGGCCGGTTATCTGTCGCCCCAGTGGAAAGATGTCATCGCCTACGTGATCCTGATTCTCATCCTGATCTTCCGACCCACTGGACTGCTCGGCGAGCGCGTGGCGGAAAAACTGTGAGGAGGCAACTATGAGAGGACTGATGACGCGCCTCCGGAAGATAAACCCCCTCTGGTGGCAGGTAGGCCTCGTCGTGGTGGCCGTGCTGCTACCGCTACCACTAAGCAATTACTACCGTTCTGTGCTATGGCGCACCGCCTTATATGTCATTCTGGGTCTTAGCCTGAACATCATCGTCGGCTATGCTGGCCTGTTTCAGTTGGGCCATGCGGCCTTTTACGCACTGGGAGCCTACACAGCCGCCCTGCTGAACCTCTATCTCCACGTGCCGCTCCTCTTTACGTTCCCGGTGAGTATACTCGTGGCCGCCATCTTTGGGTACCTCATCAGCCGTCCCATCCTGCACTTGCGAGGCGACTACTTATGCATCGTCACCATCGCCTTTGGTGAGGTGGTACGGCTGGCGCTGGTCAACAACATCTTCGGCATAACGGGTGGGGCCAATGGACTGAGCGGCATCGCCCGCCCTGTCCTTTTTGGCCTGGAACTGCGGCAGCCCATTCATCACTACTACATGGTACTGTTTTTCCTGATAATCACCATCATCGCCATGCAGCGGCTGCAGAACTCCCGCCTGGGACGCGCCTGGATGTATGTGCGCGAGGACGAGATGGCCGCCGAGGCGATGGGGATTGACACCACCCGCGCCAAGTTGCTGGCCTTTGTCTTGGGCTCCGGCTGGGCCGGGTTGGTGGGAGCTCTCTACACGAGCAGACTCACCGTCGTCTCGCCTGATCTGGCCAAGTTCTTGGAGTCGGTGATCGTGTTTTGCGTCGTCGTCCTGGGTGGCGCGGGTTCCATCCCCGGGATATTCGTGGGGACGTTGGGAATGGTCACCTTACCGGAAGTCTCCCGTCCGCTGAAAGCCTGGCGAGATGCCTGGCTGGGTATAGCGATGGTGACCATGATGATCGCCCGTCCGGAGGGACTATGGCCCAGCCGTCGCGTACGACTGGAGATACAAAGCGAGAAGCAGGAGGAAGAGGTCGTAATAGCGCCTGCTACAGGCAACTGATCCGACGAGGAAATCATCATGGCACTTCTGGAAATCCAAGGTTTGACCAAACAGTTCGGAGGCCTGGTGGCTGTGGACCAGGTTGATTTCGAAGTGAATGCGGGGGAGATTCTGGGGCTGATCGGTCCCAACGGCGCCGGCAAGACGACAATCTTCAACATGATCACTGGTATCTACCCGCCCACGGATGGGGAGATCTTTTTCCGGGGCGAACGCATTGCCCATCCCCCGCTCACCTGGGGCAAGCGACTGTCAACCCCCACCTGGTGGATGAGTTGGCTGCCGATTCCAACAGTGAGGCAGAGATGGGACGGCATCCGCACTCTTCGCCCCCACGAGGTCACAAAGCGGGGTATCGCCCGCACCTTCCAGACGATCCGGCTGTTCAACAATCTGATCGCACTGGAAAACGTCATGGCAGGCCTGCACCACCGCACCAGGGCAGGAGTCATGGGAGCAATCTTCC
>JAHELX010000464.1 GCA_024643945.1 Anaerolineales bacterium | reverse complement strand
CGGGTAGACCCGGTCACGCGCCAGGTGTGGCTGCACGGCCAATGCTTAAGCCCACCCCTTTCGCCCAAGCAGTTCGAGCTGCTGCTCTACTTGTGGCAACGGGCGGGCCAGGCGGTGCCCAAAGATGAGATTGCCGCTGCCGTCTGGCCTGAGGCAGGGGGCATCGTATACGATTACCAGGTGGACAAGCTGGTCAGCCGTTTACGGGAGCGGCTGGCTGGTCCCACCAATGTGAAGCGTAGTCACGCTGATATGGGGCAGGATACAGGCAACGCGGACGAGAAAGAGCCCGAGGGGTTGATTGAAACCGTGTGGGGATATGGGTATCGGTTGAATGTGTGAAAGATAGCTTTCCTCTGTCGCGTGGGGGTTTATAGAAGCCAATCACGTATTCCTCGTGCATTCTCTCCTCAATCTGAGAAGATGGGTGCCGGCTACGCCGGGCGGGCATCATGCGACGGTCTCGGTCCAGTCTGCGTGTGGCGATGTCAACGACCTCAAACCCAATTGCTTCACCGATATCCGCCAGACAAACTTGGGTGCGGGTATCCAAACCTCGCATAGTAGAGGTGCCGACAACCACGAGAGCGGCTTTGCCGGGTTTCAACACCCGCAACATCTCCCGAAGGCTGCGGGCCATTTCCGAATAATACCGGTGGAGCACACGTCCTTTTTTGGCATCTCGAGCGCCAATGATAGAAACGGCATGAGCAGTCTTGGCCGGGAGTGCCTCAAAGGCCACAGCATTTACTGCTTCACCACCGATATACTCTTTCCGCTTCTGAGCGAGAGTGTCGATGGGATGCCCTAGCCACACCAAAGAAAATTTATGAGCCCGCATATAGTCAATGGCGTTGGCTGCATAAGGGGGTGAGGTCACAATCAGATCCACACTAGCCTCAGCAAGTGGCAAGGCCTGGGCATTGCTATAGTGGATGTCCACTCGACCCTCTGCCCAAGAGAATTCTGCCAGGCTGTTGAGATTTTGCTGAAAACGTTTTTTAAATTCTACCAGAGCCGAACGGGGAATCTTGTCATTCACCCGATGCGGCCGAGTATGGGCTAAATCGCGCGCCCGTGAAACTCCACCCGATTTGGTAATGATGATAGCGGAGAAAGCCAGTTCCAGGAACGCCCGAGTAGGTGCATCTTCTAGCTGCTCTATTTCAGTGATAAGAGCCAGCAATTCCAGTTGCGTTTCAGGCCGGAACCAATAGTCGATGAAAGCTCGTGTCTTAGGATCAAAACGCTTGCTAAAAGCCTCGGCCAACCCGCCGCTCTGCTTTTGTACAACAGAAGTCGCCCGCTCCAATACCTGACTTCCAGCCTGGACAAGCCGGTCCGCTGCAACTCGAGTCACTTTCACTTTACACAGTTGTAAGGCTAGGGGATCAATGTCACACCCGATCCCCAGTCGACCGGCCAGAAGGGCTTCCACCACTGTCGTGCCGGAACCCATCATGGGATCGAGGACGATATCGCCAGGATTTGTTAATCCCCTGATAAAAGTACGAGGTAACTGGGGCGGGAACTTGGCCGGGAAGGCGTGAAAGTTGTGCGAAGCATACCCGCTAGCTTGATTGTGGAAATCCAAATCCTGGGTCAGCAGCGCAGCTACCCGTTCGCGGTAGGGCCCACTTAATTCTATTCTCTCTGGTTCAGGTAGATTGAAGGGCAAAAGTAGTTGACTCATGAGGCCCATTGCGTTTTGCAACTATAACTTGTAGCCCGGCGTATAGAATGACCACAAGATGTAGTAGTCAAGTGCTGACTAATCTGAACACAAGTATAGCATAGATGTCGGTTAGTTAGCAAGAAACCAGGCCAGCCTCGGTTACCCTGGCAACCTTCACGCTTTTCGTACACATGTGCTATAATAACATCACATCACAAAAGGGGTGATAGCAAACCTGTAACAACACCGATGGACACTCAATTGATCATCACTTTTGCCATTCTGATCGCTGCAATAGGGTTGTTTCTGAGCGACCGGCTACGTGCTGATCTTGTGGCATGGCTGGTTGTCTTCACCTTGGGGGTCACTGGCGTCTTAACGCCGCAGGAGGCCTTCTCAGGCTTCAGCCGTTCGGCGGTCGTTACCATAATGGCCATTTTTATTCTAGCCGAAGGTCTGCAGCGCACAGGCATGACCAAACAAATAGGCAACCTACTTCTTCGGGTCGCCGGGAACCAGGAGCGCCGACTTGTCGTGATTGTCATGCTGGCCGGCGCTTTCCTATCCTTATTTATGAACAACATTGCTGCCGCATCTGTCTTGCTGCCTGCGGTTTCTGGGGCCGCGCGCAAAAGCGAAGTTCATCCGTCGCGGCTCTTAATACCATTGGCTTTTGCGACGATCCTGGGCGGTATGGCAACCCTGCTGACGACGACAAACATCGTCGTCAGCAGCCTGCTGCGCGATCAGGGGCTGAACGGTTATAGCCTGCTAGACTTTGCACCGCTAGGCTTGCCAATTGTGGCAACCGGCGTGGCCTATATGGCTCTGTGGGGTCGCCACCGTTTGCCAGCGCGGACGTCCACTGAGCGATTGCAGGTCGCTCGCCCTACCGAAGCCGACTTGGTAGACGTTTACCACCTGGGTGAGCGCCTATTTCGAGCGTGTGTGCCGGCCGGGTCATACTTGATCGGCAAGCCACTGCAACACAGCACCTTCCGCGAGCTGTATGCCCTGAACGTCGTCGCCATTGAGCGCAATGGGCATATGATGCTTTCCCCATCGCCCGACGTCCCCCTCCAGCAAGACGATATCCTGCTTGTCGAAGGGAAGTTAGAAGACTTTCACCGCCAGGATGTGGAACCCTATCTGGATATCTTGTCGTCACGCGAGTGGCATGAGCCAGACCTGGTGTCAGCGACGATCGTCGTAGTTGAAGCCATGCTAGCACCCCGTTCCAGATTGATTGGTCAGACACTACGTGATGCTCACTTCCGGGAGAAGTATGGGATGACTGTACTTGCCATCTGGCGCACAGGCCGGCCGATCCGCACCGGCTTGACCGACACGCCGCTCCAATTTGGCGATGCGCTACTCCTCCAAGGCCCCCGCGAACGTTTGCGGGTGCTCCACGCCGAACCTGATCTGATCCTGCTAATGAATGGGGAAGAGAAAGCCATATCAACTCCGAACAAAGGCAGACTGTCGTTGCTGATCATGGGGGTGACCTTGCTGTCTGCCGCGTTCAACCCCACTTTCATCGGTGAGATTATGTTGGGCGGGGCGTTGGCGATGATATTGACCGGCCTGCTCACGATGGATCAAGCCTATCAAGCCATCGAATGGAAGAGTGTCTTTCTTATTGCCGGAATGCTGCCTATGGGTATTGCCTTAACCAAAACCGGCGCCGCCTCGCTTTTGGCTGACAGCCTTGTCGCCTTTTTGGGAACGGCTGGGCCTCTGGTGCTGCTGGCAGGTTTATTCATCTGGGCTACGCTTTTGACTCAGGCAATGAACGGCACCGCAGTGGCAACTGTGTTAGTGCCGATCACGATCCAGGCTGCCCGACAAATCGGAGCTGACCCGCGTGCTATGGCCATGGGAGTCGCGTTGGCAACGTCGATGGCGTTCCTGACGCCCCTCGGCCACCCGGTCAACGTATTAGTGATGAGCCCAGGAGGTTATCGCTTCCGCGACTATTTTGACGTGGGTTGGCCGCTGACCTTGCTTCTGTTCGTAGTCATTATGCTCACGCTGCCAGTATTCTGGCCCCTGGCACCCTATTGAGAATTCTGAATTCGCTTGGGGCGGGATACACCACTCTTTCTTTAGCCAGGGCCTAAGTTCATTCACGCTCTTCGTATATATGTGCTATAATAGCACCCTATCCCAACGCGCGATAACAGATCGGATGACGACTGAACAGAGTAACCAACTACCAGTAGGGGAGGGGCAGGCACATCTACCCCAATCCATTCAATCCATACGGTCGAAAATATTCCTCGCTGGCCCGCCGGGCAGCGGCAAGACGACCCTGGCCGTGGAGCGGCTGCGCTGGCTGATTCAGCGCGGCATGCCGACGACTTCCATCCTGGTGTTGACCCCCCAGCGGACGCTGGCCACGCCCTATTACGACGCCCTGCGCGACCCGGGCCTGGGGCCGGCCGGCACAGTGGACGTCATCACCCTGGATGGCCTGGCGCGGCGTGTCATCCAGCTCTTCTGGCCCCTCATCGGCGACCGGGCCGGATTCGCCCATCCCACCCATCCCCCGGTGTTCCTCACCGTGGAGACGGCCCAATACTTCATGGATGGTATCGTCGGGCCGCTCATCGACCAGCACGGCTACTTCGACGCTGTCACCATCGGGCGCACACGCCTGCTCAGCCAATTGCTGGACAACCTGAACAAAGCGGCACTGGTCGGCATCCCACTGGCGGAAGTCCCCGAGCGGCTGAAAGGGGCCTGGACCGGGGAGAGCGCCCGCAGCCAGATTTACGACCAGGCCGGGGAGTGTGTGGGGCGCTTCCGCCGCTATTGCCTGGATCACAACCTGCTCGACTTCTCACTCCAAATCGAGACCTTCCTGCGGCATCTCTGGCCTCAACCTGCGGTGCGCGCCTATCTGTTCGAGCGCTACCGGCACCTCATCCTGGATAACGTGGAGGAGGACACGCCGGTGGTTCACGATTTGCTGGCTGAGTGGGTACCCCAGTGTGATTCGGCCTTCATCGCTTTCGACCGGGACGGCGGCTACCGCATCTTCCTGGGTGCCGACCCGACCAGCGCGGCGCGGCTGGCCGCCGCCTGCGATGAAAGAGTAGAACTCACCCAGTCTCACGTCGCCTCACCCGACGTGCTGCACCTGGGCTACCAGATCGGCCTCAGCTTGCGCCAGTCCCCGGAGCCGGTCGCGGGCGATTTCCGCCACATGCTGCACTTCCAGGAGCATCGCTTTCACCCTCAGATGCTCGAGTGGGCAGCCGACGAAATCACGCGGCTGGTGGCGGAGGGGACGCCGCCAGGGGAAATCGTGGTGCTGGCCCCCTTCATCAGCGACGCCCTGCGCTTCTCGCTGCTCGAGAAGCTGTCGGCGCGGGACATCCCCGCCCATTCGCACCGCCCCTCCCGTGCCTTGCGCGACGAGCCGGCCGCCCGTTGCCTGCTGACGCTGGCCAAGCTGGCCCACTCGGCGTGGGAACTGTCACCGCCTCCCTTCGACGTGACCCTGGCTCTGACCCAGGCCATCGCTGGGCTGGACCTGGTCCGCGCCCGACTGCTGACCGACGTCGTCTACCGGCCCCAGCCCCCCCGGCTCGCTGGCGCCCCAGCCCGTCCTGGCTCGCGCCAGCGGGCCGGGGTGCCTGCGCC
>JAHELX010000035.1 GCA_024643945.1 Anaerolineales bacterium | reverse complement strand
GGACCCAGGGACTCAGGGACTCAGGGGGTCAGGGACCAGGGACTCAGGAGATCCTTCTTCCTGAGTCCCTGGTCCCTGAGTCCCTGATCCCTGACCCCCTCGCCCTCCTGGGCCGTGCTCTCTGGCTGGTCTTTATGGTTGCGGTTAGTCTGATGATGATCGCTGAATCCTTTTCCGCGCCACTGCCCCTGGCGCCGGTAGGTGCCAAGGCCGAGCTGCCGCCTGTCTACCATGCCCTGGCGGGAGAGGTGTTCCAACAGCCGGCCGGGTGGGCGGTGGTTGAATTGCCGATGCACGTGGCGCCCGCGCCCGAGTTCCCTGAGACGAAGCGACTGTACGCCAGCACCCTGGGCTGGTGGGGGTTGGTCAACGGCTACAGCGGCTTTACGCCGGAGCGCCAGATAGCGTTAGGCCGGGCGTTGGCAGACTTCCCTAGCGACGAAGCCCTGGTAGCCATGCGCGCGCTAGGCGCCATGGGCGTGCGCTACCTCATCGTCCATCCCGGCGAGGCGCCGCTAGATCGCACGCTCTGGGAGACAACTGAGCGCTGGCAGGCGGAACATCAGACCACCTTGCTGCCCGTCGGCCGTTTCGGCCCCGACGATCTGTATTCTATTAACCCTTATGGCGACGACCTGGTCACTAATCCCTCCGTTGTTACCGATACTTACTGGTCGACGCACGCGCCGCACCCGGTCAACATCCGATTCACCTCACCCAATTCCGATGCCGAGATTCGGCTGTTGGCTTACCTGGTGCAGTCCGGAGATCGGAAGGTGGAAGATTGGAAGATTAGGAGTGGTGCACTCTTCCAGTCTTCCAGCCTTCCAACCTTCCAGCCTTCCAATCTTCCACCTTCCAACCTTCCAATTGAAGCGAGGCTGACGCTCTACTGGCAAACGTCAACCTCGCTGGATACGAGCTATACAGTTTTCGTACACAGCCTGAACACTCAAGGAGAACTGATTGGCCAGGCGGATGGCCCGCCGGTCGCGAACTATTACCCCACGACCGCCTGGGATCCGGGCGAGGTAGTGCAAGATAGCCGCTCAGTTCCCCCCGGCGACCACTACCTGGTCGGCCTTTACAACCCGGCCACCGGCGAGCGGCTGCCGGCTTTCACCACCGATGGGACACGCCTGGTGAACGATGCAGTGGTTCTGAGCGCTGGCCAGCGCTGAAACGGGAACTAGCCCAAGCGCGCCGCCATAAAGGCCAGTTCGCTGAGGGTAGGATGCGCGGCGTACATCGTCGCCAGATCGTCCAGCGATAGCTTCACCTGGATCGCAAGCGCCACCGAGGCCAGGACATCGGCCGCATGAAGTCCTACAGCCACGCTGCCCATAACACGACGATCGCTCGCTTTGTACGCCAGTTCGAGGAAGCCGTCTCCCTCAGGCAAAAGGTGGGCCTTCAACCCGGCCGTGAACGGCAGCCGAATCGTCTCTGCAGCACCCCCATTGGCGTCAAGGACTCCCACCTGAGCCACTTGTGGCTCAGTGTAGATCGCGTGGATCACTGTCTCGGGCCGGAAAGGGGATGTGGTGGCGCCAGCCGCATGACGTCCAGCGATCCAGGCCTGGGCCGTGGCTCGGTTGGCCAGCATCGGCATACCGGACGCGTCCCCCACGGCGTAGATGGTGGGCACAGCAGTGCGCCCAAAGCTGTCGGGCTGCAAGCCTCCACCTGGGCCGGGCCGCAGGCCAGCCGCCCCCAGGTTGAGCCGGCTTAGATCCGGCAGGCGGCCGATGGCCACGAAAGCCGTCGAGGCAGAGTAACGTGCATCATCCGTTGTGATCACCACCACGCCATCTGGTTCGCGCTCGATGCGTGCTGCCATTTGGCCTTGCACCAGCCTCACCCCACGTCGGACCAGAGCTTCGGCCAGAAAACGTCCCGCACTGGGAGCAAACATCGGCAATACCCCCTGTTCGGCCACGATCCACGTCACCTTCACCCCCAAGCGGTTGAAGAGATAGGTGAATTCACTGCCCGTGGCGCCGCCACCCACGACCACGATGTCTGGTGGCAGCGAATCGAGGCAGCTGGCAAAGCGGGGAGCCAATACCCACTGGCCGTCAGGTTTCATTTCAGGTGGAAAGCGGGGCACAGAGCCAGCCGCTACAATTACTGCATCGGCCTGCAAACGGGTGAGGACATCGCCGTCGCCGTCTGCCACGGTCACCCGGTCAGCGGCCTCGAACGAGCCAACGCCAGCCACCAGTTCCACGCCCAGCGCTTTAAGGTCCGCCGCTTGTTGAGCGGTCCACGCTTCCTTCACGGCCCGAATACGATCCACGATGGCCGAAGGATCAGCCCGAATCGTCCCGTCGACGGCGATCCCCAGCGACGGTGCTTCAGAGAGCAGCCCGAAGGTGTCGGCGGCTGTCAACCATACTTTGCTGGGAAGCAGGCTGTGCCAGCCAGCCCGCCCCCCCACCCGCTCGTCGCTGACGAGGGTAACATGCCCGCCAGCCGCAGCCGCTGCCCGGGCCGCTTCGATGCCGGCCGGGCCTCCTCCTATAACAATGATGTATCGGGACATACGCCAACTCCTGTAGCTAGTACCCCGTCATGGGAGCTGTGATATGACAAAAGTTGCCCCATGATGGCGATGCGGGACCTTATCGAGACTACTTGGACCGGGCACTATATGAGCATCATTTCTCAACTGAGTAGTTTCCAGGAAGCTCTGTGAGCACCGCCGGCGTAACGCATGTCGAGCTCGACAATAAGCGATACCATAGCGTCCAAGACCCGGGCGTTCCTCAAGGGGCCGCAATCGACGGGGCGAAAGTCGAGATCCTGGATCAACTGCGCCACGATTTGTTTGTCTCTCTCATCATCGCATGCGAAATAGACATCCCGCACAACTCCGCTTGGGTCAACCGGCTCCAGCAGCGTTTCCCAAAAGTTAGCTTTGAATGCGGCGACGACGTGTGCGTCTGGCCCAATAGCCCTGGCTGTGATCTCAGCGCCAGAAATCCTGTTGTCTGGCAAATGATCAAACGGATTCGAGATGTCGATGACCAGTTTACCCTGCAACCAGAGAGAATAGTCGTGGGCAAAGGATTCTACCGCCCCGTAGGGGATAGCTATGACCACGATATCGGCTCCATCCAGAGCTTCGGGGGGGTCGGCCATTTGAGCCCCCTCTACTTGGGCGGCGATATGTGCCATCCTCTCCGGAGATCGGGAGCCGAATATGATCGTATGCCCAACTCGCGCCCACCCCCTTCCCAGACCTTGGGCCATACGTCCCGTGCCGATAATTGCGATACGTGCCATTGATGAACTCCTTAACTCTCCATTCTGCATTGTCGGGTGGCCAAATAATCGAGGAGTAAGGTCCTCGTGGCCAACGCTTCAGTCTCAACATCCAGCTCAATCGTCCACCAGGTACACTGGGTGGTCAGTAAGCGCTGGACAATTGGCCCAAGAAGGGTCATGTCTCGTGGCGGATAATGCCGGTCTATTTCACGTTCGTAGATGTGCACCTGCCACAACCGGTCGGCGACCATCTCCAGGAAATCGAGAGGGGTCAACTCGCCACTCTGGACGGACCGGCACGAAACCGCATGCCCTACGTCGAAGGTGATCATCGCCCCCGCCGCCTGCGCCCAATCTACGACGTTTTGAGGAGTACTAGAGGGTCCCGTGCGCAGATTCTCCAGGCACACGACGACGCCCAGACCTCGCGCATACTCGACCAACCGGGATAGATTCTCGACGACTCGGGCGGGATCAATCTGATCTTGCTGTGTCAGCCCCACGTGGAAAGTAATCACCTGCTCTCCTCGCCCACGCATGGCTTCCAATGCCGATACATGGATACGCATGCCAGCTTCGGCAAGAGCAGGATCCCGATGTCCAAATTCATAACCTGGAAAGAAGCCGTGGTAACGTACAGGAATGCCAGCTTTGAGGAAGGGGTCCACATGCTCCGACAGGGTACGGAGTGCTTCGGGGTTGGGCGAGTAATCCAGGGCAAATCCATGCTTCACAATCCAGCGGAAGCGGTCGCGCTTTGCATGCCACTTGGCAGAAAGAGCGATGGTGGGAAATGAAGTCATTTAATCACGCCGCCGTAGCCCGCCCTTCACGTGCCTGCCAGCTTCTGCAACTCCTCCTCGCTGATAATCTTCGTCCC
This sequence comes from Anaerolineales bacterium, assembly GCA_024643945.1. The sequence goes on along the minus strand of JAHELX010000035.1, from coordinate 16,489 downwards.
CAGCGAGTGTGCTTTGGCCAACTTGCTGCCGGGATTTTCGCCCAGCAACAAATAGTCGGCTTTTTTCGAGACAGAGCCTGTCACTTTGCCGCCATGGGCCTCGATGAAGGCCTGGGCCTCATCACGGCTCATAGTAGGTAAGGTGCCGGTGATGACGAAGGTCAGCCCAGCCAGCGGTTGGGGTAATGCCTCGGCTGCCTCGGCCTGCATACGAACGCCCGCGCGGCGCAGCTTTTCGATCACCTCTTGATGGCGAGGGCGGCTGAACCAGTCTACCACGCTGTGGGCAATGCGCGGGCCAATGCCTTCGATGGACTCCAACTCCTCAGGGCTGGCGCCCGCCAGCGCCTCCATAGAAGGAAAGGCTGCCACCAGCACTCTGGCCACCACACCCCCTACGCCCTGGATACCCAAAGCCGTCACCACCCGTTCCAACGGCTGCGATTTGCTGGCTTCGATGGCCGTCAGCAGGTTATCAACCTTCTTTTCAGCAAAGCCTTCCAGCGCCAGCAGTTTCTGCCGGGACCGGTACAAAGAATAGATGTCCCCCACGTCCTGGATCAAGCTCTCCTGGATAAGTTGCTCGGCAATTTTGATGCCAAATCCCTCGATGTCCATGGCGCCACGCGAGACGAAATATTCCACCCGCCGCACCAACTGGGCCGGGCAAGCGGCGTTGACACAATAAACCGCCACCTCATCCTCTGGCTTGACCACCGGTTCGCCGCACGAAGGACACCGGTCAGGCAAGTGGAAGGACTGTGAATCGGGGGGACGCAGATCGAGAATGGGCTTGACGACCTGGGGGATGACGTCACCAGCACGCTTAATTACTACAGTGTCTCCTACGCGGATATCCTTACGTGCCAGATCTTCAAAGTTGTGCAGAGTAGCCTGCCGCACCACCACACCGCCCACGTTGACCGGCTCCAGCACTGCATACGGGGTGAGCACGCCCGTCCGTCCCACGTTGACTTCAATCTTGAGCAATTGGGTGGTCGCCTCGCGGGCGGGGAACTTGTAGGCGATGGCCCAGCGAGGCGCATTGCCCACCACGCCTAGCAGCTCTTGGGTAGCGAAGTCATCCACCTTGACTACGACGCCATCCGCCTCATAGGGCAAACGGTCGCGCCGCTCCATCCATTGGTGGATGAAATCTAGCACCTCTTCGAAGTCGCGGGAGTGGTGGATGTCGGGATTGACGGGAAAGCCTAGCCGCCGCACATAGTCCAGTGCCCCCCACTGGCTGCGCACTTGTTCGCCCCCCTCCACGTAGCCGATGGCGTAAGCGAAGAAAGCCAGTGGTCGCTGAGCGGTGATCCGGCTGTCGAGCTGGCGCACGGCACCGGCGGCGGCATTGCGTGGATTGGCGTAGAGCCTCTCTCCCTTCTCTGCCTGGCGCCGGTTTAACTCGTTGAAGTCGGCGACGGGCATATAGACCTCGCCACGCACCTCGATACGAGCCGGAGGGGATGGTCCATCAGGCGAGGCCGGGATACGCAGGGGGATGTTTTTGACGGTGCGCAGGTTGGCCGTGACGTTTTCGCCTTCGATACCATTCCCGCGCGTCGCACCGCGCACCAGGACACCGTTCTCATAGGTAAGGGCCACCGCCAGGCCATCGAACTTGGGCTCGACGACGAAGATCAGGTCGGTAACAGCCATCTCGTCAGGCAGCAAACGGCCAATGCGCGCCAGCCAGGCTCGCATGTCTGCGTCGTCGAAAGCATTACCCAGGCTGGTCATCGGGATGGGGTGAATCACCTTCTCGAACTGATCCAGCGGTGGCGCGCCGACACGCTGGGTCGGGGAGTCAGGGGTGATGAGTTCTGGGTGTGTCTCCTCCAGCTCGCGCAATTCACGCATCAACTGGTCGTATTCGGCGTCGCTGATGATGGGATCGTCGAGAGTATGATAACGATAGGCGTGGTAGTTGATCTCGTCGCGCAGTTCAGCGATACGCCGCTGGGCTGATTCTGACTCAAGCCCCGAAGGGGGCACAGTCATCGCAGAATTGGGCTGACTCATAGGCAGATATTCTCCCCTATAATTGCTGCATCAACCGCCGTACTTCGCCCTCGAAGAAACGTTTAACCTCGTGCCAATTAAAGGAAACAAGCATTTCAGAGGGTCAGGAGTCGTCGAGCGTCAGCGGGAAGGGTGTTGATAAACGCTGAAGAAAATCAGGTAATTGACTCAAAGGACATCCTCGGCATAGCAACGCATTACTGCTCTGGAGGAAGGGCGGGGCTCAGGAAGTCGGCACGGCCCCAACCTTCAGTGCCGTCTGTGTTCCTGAGAGACCACCACAGGTACACATTGCCCTCCGCATCGGTCTGCCCTTCTTCGTCTTCTTTAGGGCCATCGATGACAGGCAGGACTGCGCCCTCGTCGGCCACAGTTAGGCGGGCATTGTTGGTGCCAGGACCAGCACGCAGGCTGAGTCCTGCCCCCTCGGTGTTGACGATTTGCACGTAGCCGCCGACCTGTATCTCGGACGGAGCGACCGGCTCTGGGGTATCCGTCGGCTGAACCACCCCGGCAGTAGGCACCTGGGTGGGGGTGGCTGGGAGGGGCGTAGCCGTTTCCAGCGCCACTGCCGCCGCGGTAGAGGTAGCAGGCAGCGCTAGAGTGGGCAAGCCAGAAGGAGTGGCTGTGGGCACCGACTGTTTGTTGATGAGCTGCACCACCCCCAATCCAATGAGTCCGATGGTCAGCAGGCCAGCCAGCCCGCCGATGAGCACCCACACAATGGGAAAACCAACTTCGGCTGTCTCTTCTTCCAACCGTTTGGGGCGACGTCGTTCGGGAGATTCCCATTCCCAGTTGTCGTCCGGTTGCTGATCATGGGTCATAGTGCATGCCTCCTCGTAGGGATCTGTTATTGCACTTTCATCACAAGTAAGGTCAGATCGTCCGGCTGGGGAATCCCAGCTCGAAAAGCGTCCGCATCCGCGATAATCGTTTCGGCCAAAACGCGGGCCGACTCATGGCCTGCCCTGACTACTACCCTCTTCAGTCGCTCCATGCCATAGTAATCGCCGCCAGGGGATACTGCATCGGTGAGGCCATCGCTGTAGCAAACCAGGGCATCACCGCTCGAGAATTGCAGCGTCGCTTCGTCCAACGTCAACCCCTCCAGGCTACCCAGGAAACGCCCCCGAGCCTGTAATAGCGATAGCTGATTGGTTTGGGGCCGAAAATGGATGGGCAAATCGTGACCCGCCCGTACGTAACGCATCTCACGGTTCCGTCGGTTGACGACACCGTAGAAGGCAGTGACGAACATATCCGAGTCGGAAGAGGTCATCAGCAAATCGTGAATTTGATGGACGGCGTCGCGCGGCGATCGGTAGGCAACGGCCTCCGCCAAAAAGAGAGCGCGGGTTACGGCCATATAGAGCGCGGCGTGAATGCTCTTGCCCGATACGTCAGCCATCACCAGGCCAAAGTGATCATCATCCAATTGCAAGAGGTCGTAGTAATCGCCTCCCACCTCGCGGGCTGGACGGGCATAAGCGGCGAACTCAAAGCCAGGGATATCGGGAAACTCTGCGGGCAATATGCTGCGTTGTACTTCGGCCGCGATTTCTAACTCGCGTTTGAAGCGCTCTTGCTCCACCAACTCAGCCTGCGCCGCTTTCAGATCGGCATAAGCCTGCCGAAGTTCCACATTTTTTGCTTGGAGCTGGCTGATAGTCATCCGGTCGGTCTCACGCAGACTGCGGATGACACCTCTCAAAACGGTCAGCGCTGCCTCTGGGCTGCGGTGGACCATCTGTTCGAAGTCTTCTTCGGTGATCTCCAACAGGTGGCTGTCGGTGAGGGTACGTACCGAAGCCGACCGCGGCCGGTTTTCCAACAGCGCAATTTCGCCAAAGAAGGAACCAGGACCTTGCACGCCCAGTGTCTGTTCATCGCCGGCCGGGAGCTGCTGGGTAATCGCGACCTGACCTTCTTCGATGATGTAAAAGACGTGCTCCAGTTCTCCCTCATGACAAACGACGCTGCCGGCCGGGTAATAGCGAGACACTGTCACCGCCGCCAATGCTTCTAGTTCTTGAGGCGACAGGCTAGAAAACACGCATTGCAACGTTTCTGCTGTGTCCGACAACGCACGTGCCATCCCTTCCTCCGGCCAAGGCCGACGCTGGCAACCACGAGGACCATTGTACCCGCTTACATCACAACACGCAAACATCCCTGCAAGACTAATCGGTCATTCGGTTGAGGATGTCTTGGATCTCAGCAACCATCTTCCCTGAGGTAAGCTTGCCCATCACCTTCAGGCACACTCTCCCGTTCGCCGTCTGTTATCCACTACTTCCTTCCAGCTTATACGGGCGGCGATGAACTCAGCGCGCACCATTTCATACACATCGAGGATCTCATCGGCGATGTGCGGCCACGCATAGCGTTCGGCCCAGCGAATGGCCTGTTCGCCCAGATGATCACGCAAGCCGGGGTGTTTGAGAAGCAGGGCGATCTTGTCAGCCAGCGCGGTTGGATCCCGACCGGGGACCAGGAAGCCGTTGAACCCGTCCTCGATGCTGAACGAAAGTCCGCCTACGTCGGAGCCTATGACCGGCGTGCCACAGGCCATAGCTTCCAGAGCGACCATACCAAACGATTCATAATGGGAGGGCATTACGACCATCTCGGCTGCCGAGTAGTAATAAACCAGCGTATCCTGATCTTTGGCGCCTAGAAAGGTCACCAGGTCGCCAATACCCAGGTCGGCACGCAGTTGCTGCAACCGCTCCAATTCCGCCTGTTCCAACTCGGAGTCAGGATTAGGATCGCCGCCAATAATGCTGACACAAAGCTCATCCTTCAACTCAGGGTAGCGGCTAATGACCTGTTTCATCGCCCGTATCAGCGTATCAATGCCTTTAAGAGGTTGGATGCGTCCCACAAAGAGGATCATTCTTTGATGGGGGGGAATATGGATGCGAGTTTTAGCCTCAGCGCGCGAGATGGGGCGGAAAAGATTCAAGTCAACGCCGGCAGGCACGATGGAGATTTTGTCAGCATCAGCGCCATAAAGCCAGCTCATCTGCGCTTTCTCTAGTGGTGTAGCCGCAACCAATCGATCGGCGAAGCGCATGACCTGGCCCTCGACCTCGATGCGCCGGTTGCTCTCCCGTTCCGCAGGCGTTTGTGCCACGCGATTTTTCATTTCTCCCAGCGTGTGAAACATCTGAATGACCGGCACGCACCACGTGGCGCGCAAATCGAGAGCAGCCCAGCCCGAAAGCCAATAGTGACTGTGAATCAGATCGTAGCCCAAGTTCTTACGGAAGGCAAAGTCTTGCACGCGCTGAACAAACTCGGGCAAATGCTCAAAGACCAGGTTCTTGTTGTACGGTCGTTCGGGACCAGCCGGAATATGGATAACGCGTCCCAATTCTCCCAGATGCCCCTGGCTGACGTATGGAATGCCGGGGTCCTGCGAACGGGTAAAGACGTCAACAGCAATGCCCCGTCGGCTAAGTTCGCGCGAGAGGTCACGCACGTAAACATTCATCCCACCCGTCTCCTTACCGCCTAGAGTCGCCAACGGGCAGGTATGAACACTGAGCATAGCAACACGTTCAATCATAAATCAGTAAAGAGTAATCTCCTTGGTGCCAGAGATACTAAGCAAATTATATGCAGACCCTCGAATAGGAGCAAATGATACCAGGCCAGGGACTTTTTGGACCAACCATACCATCCTTCATTTGAGGAATCGTCCTGACAGATACGACATTGCATATACTAGCCAGGCAAAAGGTACTGTCCAATTCACTTGCCATAAGACACCAATAATGTTATAATATATGTTAAGTTAGTATGTCAAGTCGAGAAAGACAGTCAGGGATGCTTGATCGGCTGAACGCCCAATTCCACGACGTGTCGCCCAGCGACTGGAAGTTACTTATCAGTCTGCTGATTGTGGCCAATGCCATGGCGATAGCCAGCCTGGGTTGGCTGGTTCTCACACGGACGGCGATGGCACCGACACCGCCTCCCCTAGAGGCGCGCGTCTTGGCTCAGGTCCCACCGACACGCACCCCACTACCCACCTTTACCACCACATCTACCCCAACCCCGACCTCCAGTCCAACCAATACGCTCGTCCCAACCTGGACGCCGACGCCGACCGACACCCCCACGATCACCCCAACGCCGACCGACACGCCGATGCCGACGGACACCCCACGGCCTATCGTCATCCGGCGCCCGACTGCTACCTTTACACCTTCGCCCACGCCTACACCCAATGTTGATTTCCGGGTCAGTGTGCGCCAGTTAACGCCCTGCGAGAACGAAGGCAAGCACCACCTGTTCGTCTACGTCAAGGATATGGATGGTCAAGGAATGCCGGGCGTCCGCCTGCGCGTTGCCTGGCCCAGTGGTGAGGCAACAATGGTGACAGGAGAGAAGATGCACATAGACCCTGGTTTCGTAGACTTTGCGATGTTCAAGGGTAGCTACACCGTGCAGGTACTTGACTATGCCAGTGACACCGCCGGGCCTATTTCACCCGATATCCCGCGCAATGAGCTATGCGAGGAGACCGGCAACCCTGTTGCCAACTCACTATTTCACTATTCCTACGAAGTCGTCTTTCAAAAGGTGCGATAGTCAGTAGACATGCCTGACTTTAAGCCCTGGCAGTGGGCAACACTTATCACACTGTTAATCGCTTTGAATATCGTGGTCATCGGGGGGCTGATCATTGTGATAGCCACCTACAATCTGTGGGCCAACCCTACCTACATGGCTGCCGAGCCGACCATCCCCCCCTGGGCTACTCCTACCGCCACCCAGCGTCCCACCTTCACCCCCACCTTCACGCCCGAGGTATGGCCGACTGCTACGCCCACGCGTACCCCCACTCGCACGCCGCCGCCGACGCCTACATGGACACCACTGCCCACCCGCACGCCGTGGCCAACTGACACGTCGACTCCTTACCGCCCCCCGACCGATACCCCAACGCCAACGCCGACTCGCACCCGGGTGCCCACTCGCACGCCACTGCCGACCTTCACGTCCACACCTCAACTCACATTCACCTGGACGCCGACACCTTATCATCCGCCAACCGTCACGCCACGCCCTACATTTACCCCGATACCCACAGTGCAGCCTTCGCCGAAGCCCACCGATGTTCCAGTCATCGCCGGCTCACCAGTTGCAATCACGCCCAGCGCTACTCCGAGTCCCAGTCCTTCGCCGACTCGTACCCCTTCGGCCACGATGACGTATACCCTCACGCCACCGCCCAGCCCTACCCATACACCTACGCCGTCTCCAAGTGTGACAAGCACGCCCACGGCATCGCCCAGCCCAACGCCAACACCAACGCCCTCCCGCAGTCCAACGGCTACATCGTCGTCTGCCGCCGATACGTCTGTGGTTACCCTGGATGTACACCCAATGGAAGCCACCCCTCTGGCTGACAACAGTATCAACCTGTCGTGGAAGACTGTCGCAGATGCCATTGCCTACCGGGTTTACAGCGACATGGGCACTGGCTATGGCGTGTATCTCTTCAAAACCGAGACCAGGCAACCCACGCTAACCGACACAGGGCTGCGCCCCGCCTCGCGCTACCAATATCGCGTCCGGGCTGTTACGCCATCGGGCGAAGTCGCCGCAGCCTGGGCTTCCGCTGTCACATTGGGACGTGCACCGATGGCCAGCGCAAGGGATGCGTCGGCGCCGGTTGCTCCTGAGCCCACTCCCGCCTCGATTCGCGTGACTCCCGCACCCACACCTTTACCGCCTGATACGATCATCCTGGGGTTACTGAGTGCTACCGACTACGCAGATGATGTGGACAATACGTTGACCATTGTAGGTGAGGTGCGCAACGATTCGCACCTCGATGTGGGACACGCAATTGTCACCGCTACCTTCTATGGGACCGATAACCAGGTAGTCAGCGAAGCTAGCGGCCCAACCATGCGTCATACGCTGGTGCCTGGCATGCGCACCCCCTTCATCATCACCCTGCCGCGTCCGCCGGGTGTGGCAAACTACAGCCTACGCGCCACCGGGCGCCCGGTCACCCTCACCCCTACCGATGCAGAACTGGTCGTGGTGAATACACGTCGCTTTGAAGACAACTCCGGCTTTTATCACGTGGCCGGCGTGATCGAGAACCAAGGAGCCCGGCGAGTCGAACAGGCGCGCGTGATTGTGACACTCTACGACCGGGGCGGACGTGTTGTCAATGTGGGATTTGCATACCCGCAACCTTCATCTCTGACCCCCAGCGCCCGCGCCGATTTCGACGTGGCCTTCACCTACTATCCCAAGGTCTTCAGTCATCTGGCCATTGCTGTCGGAGACTAAGGTTACAGCATAATATCACCGGACTCTACCACCTTTTTTGTCACCCTTCTCCCCGCCGACATCAAAGGGTGTGTTCGGATTTCGGGGCGAACCCTCCCGGAGCACCCAATGGTCCCGAGCGCCCGATGGTCCCCTGCACAGGGGAAAGCCCCCCGCGGGGCTGCACAGGGGAAAGCCCCCCCACGGGGCAGGTTTTGACTGAATACCCTGTCAACCATGATTTGGTAGGCAAGGGCAATCGCCATGGGCGTCAAATGAATCAATCAATTTAGCTTTGACAGGGCACGAACAAGCTGCGATTTTTAGTGCCATAGGCTTGGCAGCCCAGGGGCCTGGCACGGGAGGGTGTGTCGCCTCCAAAAATGAACGCACCCATATCGAACTGCCAATTTTTATAAATCCGGTTTGATGGTATAATAATTGCTCCAAGTAAGGCGTATTACAGATGATGTTGCAAGGAATTTTACAACGAAAGCCGGAGATATTTGAGCGATTGGCCGATCACTGGCGACAAGTGACCGGCGGTCAGCTTTTGGCGATAGACGAGGCAGAAGGGTGGGTAACAGAAACTCGTCTCTTTGCCCATCCTGGTAACGGCGTATTGTCCGAAAACTGGAGGGAATGGCTTACCCGGGCCAAGGCCAGCCAACACCCAATCACTCTTGAGGGAAAGCCAGTTCAGATAACACCGCTTAACATCCAGGATGTACCCGTAGGCTATTTGATGGCAATAGGCGAAGCGCCGCTCGATATGCTTCGCTGGAGCGCCGCAACGTTAGAAGCGTCGATCGCCGCCGAGCAGGCACTTCAGGGTATGACGGACGAACTCATCAGTGCCTGGGATCAGCTCGAGCTGGTGTATCGCGTCACCCAGTCTCTGGCCTCAACTTCCGACCTAATCTCTGTATTGCGTTCTATCCTGGCTGAGGTCAAACGGGTCCTCAACGCTGGGGAAGGATTTCTGATTCTAGAGCAGAACGATAATCTGACCTACGTATCGGTTGGCGGCGAGGATCGCTTTTCGCCACAACGCCGGCAGTTATATCATCGTCTGCAACGCGCACAACGGCTTGTCCTTTGCGACGACGTCGAGACGCTGTATGAATTTTGGCCCGATGCTCCAGAGGGGCTCACTAACTTGCTCGGCTTGCGCCTGCCGACTACGACCTCGGCTCTGGCAGTGGTCGGGCTGACCAACAAAGGGGGGCGCGGCTTCACCGCTGGCGACGGCAAGTTGTTAACTTCTGTCGCCGAACAGATTGCTGCTATCATTAACAATACGTTACTCCACCAGCAGATATTGGCCCAGGAACGGATGCAGCGCGAACTGGAAATTGCGGCCGAGATTCAAATCAGCCTGCTCCCGCGCGGATTGCCTGAGATTCCTGGCGTGGAGTTTGCTGTCGCTTCGCTCCCGGCTACCGAGGTGGGTGGAGACTTTTACGACTTTATCTCCCTCAACGAGGATTGCCTGGGCATCGTTGTCGGTGACGTGGCCGGTAAGGGAGTACCGGCTGCTATGCTCACCTCGCTCGCGCGCACGATCTTACGCGTCGAAGCAGGATACGGCCATTCACCCCAGCGGGTCATCACCCAAACAAACCAGGCCTTGCTACAAGACCTGCAACACGCCGAAATGTTTGTCACCGCCCTGGTCGCTTACCTGAACCGGGACGATTTAACCTTGACTTATGCTAACGCTGGTCACACTCCTGGCCTTTGGTGGCGCGCTGATCAGGGTACATTTGAGTTATTGACGGCAACTACCCCTCCGTTAGGCATTCAAGTCGCCGACGAGGGAAGTGACCAGACATTGCAGCTCTCTCCTGGCGACTTTGTAGTGTTCTACACTGACGGTGTCACCGAAGCGATGTCGCTCGACGGCCAGATCTTTGGCGGTGACCGTCTAAAAGAAGCCCTGACCGCTCACGCGAGGGGCACTGCTGATGATTTGGTGCAATCAGTTTTGAGCGCGGTCCGTGCTTTCCGCCGAGGAGCGCCCTGGTCGGACGACTTAACTATGATTGTTACGAAAGTGAATTCATCTGCTACCCCTCAACACTCTCAATTGGAACCCGTCATCGAATTTGGTGTTCCGGCCGACTTACAATCGTTGGAAGACATTTCCCGGCAAGTCACCCAGGTCTGCCGCTCGTTACCCAATCTACCCCCCCCCCCGATCAGTGACGACTTCGTCTACCTGGTCGAGTTGGCTGTATCGGAAATTTGTACCAACATTATCCAACACTCCTACCTTATGATCGGTGGCGAGATACGTGGCAGCCTGACGACATTGGCTAATGGCATCCAGATTGATCTTTATGACGACGGAGAAAGCTTTGACCCGACCAACGTCCCAGAGCCCTCTTCGCAATTTGATGCGCTGAACGAAGGTGGCTATGGTCTACACATCGTTCGCCAGATAATGGACAGCGTGCAATACCAGCCTAATACCCCCAAGGGCAATCACTGGCGCCTGATCAAATATATCACCCAGGATTGACTTGCCTTAAAAGGAATGGAGAATAATTATGGAGATCACCCAACGGACTATTGACGAAAAAACATGTGTCATCAGCCTGGATGGCACCCTCAATGCGCGTTCAGCAGACCAGGTGAAAGAGGCCTTCCGAGAGGCGGCAAGCAAAGGCATGCGGCAGGTTGTTCTGGATCTGGGCAATGTGCCCTTTATTGACAGCTCTGGCCTGGCAGCTCTGGTCTCGGGGTTGAAGACCTTGAACGAAAAAGAAGGTAGCCTGAAACTGGCCTCATTGCAATCGCAGGCTGACCTCCTCTTTAAATTGACCATGTTTGACAAAGTCTTCGAGATTTTCGCTGATGACGACTCGGCCATTCAGGCCTTTGCATCATGAACGAACCCGACATCACCATCCGCACCCAACAAGTGAATGAGCACTGTACCTCCGTTGTCTTAGCGGGGCGACTGGATGCCCGAAATGCCCAGACGATAAAAGAGACCCTCAAGCAACTCATTGACGGAGGCATCATCTACCTGGTGGTGGACCTGGCACAGGTGCCTTTTATCGATAGTGCTGGGTTGGCAGCATTGGTATCGGCCCTCAAGTCGACGCGTCGCGTCGGGGGAAACGTGCTCCTCTCCGGGATTCAACCCCAGGCACGTACTGTCTTGTCGTTGACTATGCTCGATCAGGTCTTCACTATTCACCCCAGCGTCGAGGCCGCTGTGAATAGCCTGGCAGCAAATAGCTGATATCAATGGCTGGCAATCGCTCTCAGCTATCAATCACCGGTTATCGGTTGTAGGCAGGAGCGCCTATGACCGCCACAGTTCTCATTATTGACGATGAAATCCACATCCGTCGCCTCACGGCGCGGGTGCTCGAGATGGCCGGCTACCACGTGCTAGAGGCTGCCACCGGCAGTCAGGCCCTGCGTCTCATCGAAGAAACACGCCCCGACGTGATCACTTGTGACATTGCGATGCCTGGCATGGATGGCTTCGAGGTGCTACAGGCCCTCAAATCCCAACCAGCCACTGCCGAAATCCCGGTTATTATGCTAACCGCCATCGGCGAGGAGAAAAACGCCGACCAAGCCACGGCATTGGGTGCCGCCGATTACATTACTAAACCCTTCAGTTCAACCAATCTCATCGAAACCATCAAGCGTCAACTGACCTAATTTTCTTTCCTATTCAACAGCTGGCCCTGCATACTCCATGGGCCGGTCCATATTATCTTCACATTTACTCGTTTTCCTCGCCAATCTCGGCCGCCATCTTCTTCGTCAGAAAAGAAGACCAGCTTGTTGGTACGGGTTCGTCCTTTCCACTTGCCCTTATGCTGCTCTTCCACCAGAACTTCAACCTGTTGTCCTAGCAGTTCGCGGTTGATATCGGCCACGATGCGCTCTTGCAACTCGTTTACCGCTTGCAGGCGACGCTTCTTCTCCTCTGGTGACACATCGTCGTCCATCGTCTTGGCCGACACGGTGCCCGGCCGGGGCGAATACATCGCCACGTGACAAACGTCCATCTTCAGCTCATCCAGCAGGTCGAGGGTCGCCTGAAACTGCGCCTCGGTCTCTCCCGGAAAACCAACAATGACGTCGGTAGCGATAGAAGCCCCGGGGATGCGCTCGCGGATGTGATAAATGAGACGGCGGTAGTCGTCCACGGTGTATCCACGTTTCATCCAGGCCAGTACCTCATCGTGACCAGCCTGGATGGGAACCTCGATGTGTTCGCACACTTTGGATAGTTCAGCCACGGTGTCTATCAACTGACCGTCAAAGTAATTGGGGTGACTGGTGAGGAAGCGAATGCGTTCGATTCCCTCTACCTGGTGAACCAGTCTCAACAGATCGGGCAGGCGGGGTCCGCCGGCCACGTCGTAGCCGTAACGATCCACAATCTGCCCCAACAGTGTGATTTCCTTCACACCCTGGGCAGCCAGCGAACGTACCTCAGCCAGGATCTCCCCTACGCTACGGCTACGCTCCAGGCCTCGGCGATAGGGAATGATGCAAAAGGTGCACACGTGATTGCAGCCGTAAACTACCGGCACATGGGCACTGACCAGTTGGCCGCGTTCCTGAAGCGGCAGCACCAGGTCGCCGTCTTGCAGGCGATAACGTGTCTCTACTTCAGTTTTGACGAGCCCGTGAGCTTCCCCGTCCAGCAGGTACTCCACCAGCGGGCCTGGCTCGCTGGGTGGCAGAAATACATCCACGTGGGGAAAAGCTTTTTGCAAATGTCCGTTGCCCTTTACCCCCACTATGCAGCCCATCAGCCCAATGACGGTGTCTGGACGTCGTTCCTTAAGCGGCTTGAGCGACCAGAGGAAGCCGGTGGCTTTGTCCTCCGCACTCTGACGCACCACGCATGTGTTCAGCACAATCACGTCGGCATTGCGGACTTCGTCAGTATATTCGTAGCCCAGCTTCTCCAACTCCGATCCCAGACGTTGGGAATCGGCCACATTCATTTGACAGCCAATCGTCCACACATGATATTTCACGTCTCAAACCCCACCCATTGCTGCTGATAACCGGATCAAATAGATTGTATTCCTATCCGCACCCGGCGTCAAATCGATTTCTTTGGTACATAAAATCAGGGTCTGTCCGAAATCTTAGGCCATGAAGACTTCCGAAGTTTGCGAAACTTCGGAAGTCTGCCCTAAAATCCTGGACGCACCCTAAAATCAGGAATCGCTTGACGTATGTGCAATAGCTAATATATAATCAAAGGGTATTTCGGTTGGTTTTGTCTCTTACACCCAACGCATGTGGGTATTATATATAGAAAGGTCCTGCGATGAACTTAGTCCGACTGCTGTCTCTCATATCTACCATTCTGGCCCTTGCCTTCGCCAGCACAGTCCTCTGGCGTTGGACTCGCCGCAGGCGACCCTATCTGCTGCTGTGGGGCATTGGCCTCATCTTCTACGGCATCGGCACCTTTGCTGACTTTTACTCGACGATTGGATGGAGTCCCATTGTATTCCGTCTGTGGTATCTGACAGGTGCGCTCCTCACGGCCGCCTACCTGGGGCAGGGAACGATCTACTTGCTGGTGCGTAAGCCGTACGTAGCCAACAGCTTGATGGTTCTGCTCGGCTTGGGCACCTTGGCGGCAATGATTCTCGTTTTCCGGATACCACTGGATGGGAGCAACTTTTCAACAGGGGCTGGGCTGAGTGAACAGTACAAACAAATTTTGCCGACTGGGGCGACGGTGCGCAAACTCACCCCTTTCTTCAACATTTACGGCACCCTCGCACTGGGGGGCGGGGCTATTTATTCGGCCTGGATATTTTGGCGCAAGCGGGTGCTTCTGAACCGAGCTTTGGGCAACGTTTTCATCGCCGTCGGTGCCATGTCACCGGCGCTGGGGGGCACCTTCACCCGATTCGGCCACCCCGAGTACATGTCCCTGGCCCTGCTGCTAGGAGTGATCTTGATGTTCGTTGGCTTCCTGTTCACCACCCGTCACCCGGCGCAGGTTCCCCCCCGCCAGGTGACAACTTCAGTCAACATGTGAATAACTAATCTTAATCAACTGTGCGAACTTCTGCCATTCAGCACGCGTTTTAACCATTGGCCGGTGTAGCTCTTTGGCATGTTCATCACCTGCTCGGGAGTCCCGGCAGCGACGACGTAGCCTCCTCTGTCGCCTCCCTCGGGTCCCAGATCAATGATCCAATCGGCACATTTGATTACATCTAGATTGTGCTCGATGACAACCACGGTGTTGCCACCATCCACCAGCCGTCCTAGCACTGCCAGCAGCTTTTCGATGTCAGCGAAGTGCAACCCGGTGGTCGGCTCGTCGAGAATATAGAGAGTTTTGCCAGTTGAGCGACGGCTCAGTTCCTTGCTGAGCTTAATGCGCTGTGCCTCACCCCCAGAGAGGGTCGTCGCCGGCTGTCCCAGGCGGATGTAGCCCAGTCCCACGTCGTAGAGAGTTTGCAGTTTACGCCGGATAGCCGGGATATTGGCAAAGAAGTCCATCGCCTCTTCGACCGTCATATCGAGCACCTCGGCGATGTTCTTTCCTTTGTAGCGGATTTGCAGCGTCTCCCGATTGTAGCGCAGGCCATGACACACCTCGCAGGGAACATAGACGTCAGGCAGAAATTGCATTTCGATTTGAATGATGCCATCGCCCCGGCATGCCTCGCATCGCCCTCCCTTGACGTTGAAGCTGAAACGTCCTGGTGTGTATCCGCGCAGCTTCGAGTCGGGCAAACTGGCGAAGAGCTCTCGGATGTGAGTGAAGACGGTGGTATAGGTAGCCGGGTTGCTACGAGGCGTCCGTCCGATGGGCGATTGATTAATGTCTATCACTTTATCCAGCAACTCCATACCGTCGACGGCATCGTGAGCGCCAGGCTTGTCTTTGGCCCGATACATCCATTGTGCCAGCCGCTTATAAAGTACTTCGATGACCAGGCTGCTTTTGCCACTGCCACTTACTCCTGTCACACAAATGAATTTGCCTAATGGAAAGGGCACGTCAATGTGTTTCAAGTTGTTTTCGCTGGCCCCACGCACGATAAACTGCTTACCATTGCCAGACCGCCGGGCCTGAGGAACCGGGATCTCTCGCTCGCCTCGCAGGTATTGCGCCGTGAGCGACTCTTGACAGCGCAGGAATTCATCCAGCGGCGCTGAGCAGACAACCTGCCCGCCATGCTCACCGGCGCCCGGTCCCAGGTCCAGGATCCAGTCGGCAGTGCGCATTGTGTCTTCGTCGTGCTCCACCACCAGCACCGTATTGCCTAAGTCACGGATGCCCTTCAAGGTGTTAATGAGGCGGGCGTTGTCCCGTTGGTGCAACCCGATGGAGGGCTCGTCCAGGATGTACAGGCAGCCCATCAAGCGCGAACCAATCTGCGTCGCCAGCCGAATGCGCTGCGCTTCGCCGCCCGACAGAGTGCTGGCTGCCCGATCCAGCGTCAAATAATCCAGCCCCACATTGACCATGAAGTTGAGGCGGTCGTCAATCTCTTTAAGTATCTGGCGGGCGATGGTCTGCTCGCGGGCTGAAAGGGGTGACTCTCCATTCTTGGATCGGAGCGTCCGTACCCACACCAGCGCATCGATCACGGGCATAGCGGTCATATGGTCAATGGACTTGCCGGCGACTGTCACAGCCAGAGCTTCAGGACGCAGCCGCTTGCCTTGACACACCGGGCAAGGCCGGGCCGACATATAACGTTCGATCTCGCTTCGCACGTAATCGCTGGTGCTCTCTTTGTAGCGGCGCTGCAGGTTGGGGACGACCCCTTCGTAGGTTGTCTGATACACACGCTCCACCCCCTCGGCGTTGCGATAGCGCAGGGTAACGCGATCCCCTGGTTTACTGCCATAGAGGATGATGTCTCGCTGCTTGGCTGACAACTCCTTAACCGGCACATCCAGGGGAATGCCGTAGTGATGCGCCACTGAACGGATGAGTTGCGTGTAATAACCATCTGAAGAGCCACTACCGCGCCTGGCCCAGGGACGGATCGCCTCCTCTTCCAGCGCCAGGTTGGGCTGGGAGAAGATCAGATCAGGATCCACCTCCAACCTCACCCCTAAGCCGGTACAGGCCGGACATGCTCCGTGCGGACTATTGAAACTAAAGGTACGTGGTTCAATCTCTGGCAGA
>JAHELX010000463.1 GCA_024643945.1 Anaerolineales bacterium | reverse complement strand
GTGATCAAAGGAGCCAGTTCACTCATAATCGGGCTTGATGGCTGGTTGAGACCCTGTTGCAAACGACAGAGGTCTGCCAGGATATCGTCGGGAATGGGCTGGCCGGCGAAATCCCAGATGACCGTGCGCAGTTTGTACTCGACATTAAAGGTGAGCCCGTGGTCAATGGTCCAGATGTGGCCATCTCGGTCCCTCAAACAGTGACCCGCCTTCCGGTCGGCATTGTTGACAATGTAATCGAAGAGAGCCACACGTTGAAATACGGGCACGTGCTCGTCACGCAAGGTGAAATAATGTTCTTCTGGATCGGCCTCAATAAACAACTGAACTGCACCTAACCCCAGGAACCCCTCTCGTAACACGGTGGGTGGGACGAAATCCCAGCCCAAAGCACGGCTGACGTGAAACGCAGCCACTTCACGTAGCGCCAGCGAGCCATCGGGAAAATCCCACAAGGGACGCTCGCCCCGGCGTGGCTTGTAGATAGCCAGAGTTTTTACACCAGCGTCACGCACCGTGACTAAAAAGGTGTAGTTTGAGCTCCAGGGCATAAGCCCGTGAGATTTTTCCATTTTCCCTTTGGACAAAAGCTCAAGGGTATGTTCCAGGCCCTCCTGCCGCTGCTGGGTGGATGAAATAGGTTGCGCCATCCTTACTACACCCGGTCGTGACCGTTGCTCTTAGGGCAGAAGTGGCCATCGGGGTCGATGGGGCGATTGCAAAGGGGGCAGATGGGCCGCCCCTGAGAGGCTACGTCGAGCGCATGGCGGCTGAGAGCCCGCATCTGGCTGCGCATAGCCCAAAAGCGGGCAATCCGGGCGTTGTGTGCTTCCTCTTCAGGCGTAAGTTCCTGCACCACCAATACCACAGCATCTTCGGATTCGTCGTAACCCAGCCCCATCTGGCCGACGGCGAACAACGGCTCTATCGGCTCCCGCAACATCAACTCTGAAGCAAGGGGCTCTTCCATCTTGGATATTGGCCGCGGAAACCGCTCGGCCAGTTCATCCAGCAATTGCTCAACACTGCGGGCCAAAACATGGGCCTGCTCTTTTTCAATCTTCAAGGTGATTGTCTCAGTCCCCTGGCTGGCTTGTAACAAGAAAACGCGCTGACCTGGTGGGCCAATAGCATCAACCGTAATGCGCGAAACAGGGTGCATCTCAAAGATTTCTCCGGCCATCTAACTATCCTCTGCCTCTTGCTGATTACTGATATCTTCTTGAGGAACGTGAGCGGCGTCGTTCAGACAGACAAGCCGTGGTCCCATCGGGGTGAAGGTGAGCATACTGAGCGACGCCGGGCTGACAACCAGCCGTTGGAACAGATCGAGGTGCAGACCAACGTAATGAGCCAGGGCAGCTTTAAGTACGTCGGCATGGGAGACGACCACTACTGTCTGTGAAGGATGCGCGGCGACGATAGCGTCCAGTTCGGCGACGGCGCGCGCCTGCATCTCACGGATCGCCTCACCGCCCGGGAAGCGCGCCCCGCTGGGATAAAACTGAACCACGCGCCAGGCATCTTCCTTGGCTAACTCTTTGAGAGATTGGCCGGTCCACTCCCCATAACGAACTTCACCCACACCTTCTCGAATTTGAACCTCCAGGCGGTGGGGGGCAGCGATGATCTGGGCCGTCTCAACGGCGCGCTCTAAGGGGCTGGCGTACACAGCGGCAATAGGCTGGTTGGTCAGACGTTGCGCCAGTGATTCGGCCTGCGCTCGTCCCTTGTCGTTCAGGTGAACATCAGGCGTCCACCCCGCCAGCCTGTCACCTACCCAATCATTAAGTGCGTGACGAACCAGCAACAAAGTCGTCGGCTTGGGTTCCTTCTCTTCCTCACTACTGTCGTTATTGCTATCGCTATTCTTACCCCTATTCTCTTCTAGCATACCGCCTCCTCAAGCAGCATATCATAGCACAGAATCAGCCATGGGGGAAACGAGCTTGCCCAGGGGACAAGGTGCGCTCTTTTTCCCCTGCAAGGTGCCGGGGCACTTGCTTGGCTGGCGCAAGCGCATCCCATTTTCCTTCGGCCCGTCTCGTAACCTGACTTCTGCCATTCGTCCTATTGAAACCCGTGAACAGCCGTGATATACTCGGGACATAAAGTACCCTGGCCCAGGCCAGTGCATTGGCCAATGTCCGAAAGAATCTGAGATATCAGCAAAGTCCTTAAATTGCCATATCAGGCGGTACTATGCTTTCTCCGGATGAGAACCTGACACTTGCTGGACGGCTCTGCAAACATGCAGCACAATGTTATGCCCAGGCAGATTATGGGGCAGCACGTTCTTCCTACGAACAGGCTCTCGCTCTCTATAAAAGTATCTCAGGCCCAGTTCAACTTGAAATCGCCCGCTGCCTGAACGGACTTGGGATGACCTTGAAAGAGCAAGGCGATTATGAGACGGCTCAATCCGTGCTGGAAAAGGCTTTGGGGATTCGAAAGCAGATGATGGGCATGAGCCATCCCGACGTAGCTGAGAGTATGCAGGTCCTGGGAGAGACGACTTTCGATCGCGGTGACTTCAGCACCGGTCAAGAGTTGATCGAACAGGCACTCGCCATCCGGGAGCGTGTGTTGGGTGCAGACCATGCCGACACCATCGAAAGCCTGAAAAGCCTGGCGCTCATGTTGGCTTACCATGGGCGCCGGGCACAGGCGCAGGCACTGCTCGAGCGCGCCTTCTCTGCTTGCGAACGGGGGTTGGGCGAAAACCATCCCATCACTGCCAAAGTGTTCAACGCCTTAGGCGTCTTCTGGGGGGCGGACAAAGATAACCGCGCCAGGGCCCGGCCAATGTATGAGAGGGCCCTGGCTATCAACGAGCAGGTGAAGGGACCCAACCATCCTGATACGGCACAAAGCCTTAACAACCTGGCGGCCCTGCTGGCGGACATGGGTGAAAAAGAAGCCGCGCAGCAACTTCTGGAGCGGTCCCTGGCGTTGCACGAAGGAGTCTTCGGGCCTAAACACCCGCGCCTGGCATTCGTGTTAACCAATCTGGCCGACCTCTATGATAGTGAACATGACTACAGCGCGGCTCGTCCGCTACTTGAACGGTCGTTGATCATCTGCGAACAGGCCTTGGGCGCGCGGCATCCAATGACGGTCAAGAGCCTGCGAAAAGTAGTGGCAGTACTGGGCAAGCTGCGCCAACAGGGTGATGAAAAGGCCCTGCTTATGGGTATGCCGCTCCACACCTGTCTCATGGCGCTCGAGACCGCTGCTGGAACGCTTTCCCCGGATAACCAGCATATGCCAGGGACGCACCTGAATCCGGATCAGGCCGCTGAACAGTTGCAGCAACTGGTGGCTAAGCTGGAAGCCAAGGGAACTCGCCCTCGGCTTGCGGATGCGGATCAGGCAGACCTGCAAAGGGCCCGTGACCTGCGCAGGCAAGCGGAGATACTGCATGGCGAAGGCGATTACCCGGCGGCCGAGTCCTCCTTGAAGCAGTCGCTTGCCATTCAAGAGCGCATCCTGGGCGAAAATCACTTAGACCACGTCGAGGTGTTGAAAGAACTCGCCAGAGTCAAAAAAGCGCAGGGTCAGTATAGCGCCGTATTGCCACTGATTCAACGTGTGGCCGATATTCACGTCCAGGAGCTGGGCTTGAGCCATCCCACGACCCTGCTCGCCCTTTCCGATCTGATGAGCCTGAACTCGTATGAATATGGGCTGGCGGCAGCGTTGCCTATTCAAGAATTGATTTTGAAAGCCCAAGAGGAGGCGCTGGGACCAGACGACCGAAACGTCAGGATGATGCGCGATTCACTCGATCGCTTGAAGGCTTCGATGGCAAAAACCGAGAGCGATGGCGACCGGCCCCGCCGTTCGCGTTCGGAAAAGCGAGAAGAGGCACTGGCCACGCTTCCCCCCGAGCGGCAGACCCTGCTGTCAGGGATAGAGGCCATCAACTGGCATGACTTGCACCACGCTTATGGCCCCGCCGATGATGTGCCCGATTTGTTGCACCTGTTGCTCTCGGACGATGAGACGGTTCGAGATGATGCCTGGGAACACCTGTACAGCAATGTCTGGCACCAGGGGACCGTGTACGAGGCGTCGGTCTACGTGGTGCCTTTCCTGCTCAGAATGCTCACGTATGATGGGCCACCTGGGAAAGCAGATCTGCTCCATTTTCTGACTGCCCTGGCCGAAGGGAGCTCTTATCTGGCCGCTCGCGCTCACGATGAGGACGATCAACTTTCCTGGCGCCGGATTCTCGTCAGGCAGGGCCGCGATTTTGATGCCGAGCTGCAAAAAGAACTAGGGTGGGTGGAGGCGACCAACCAGGCTGTGGGCGAGGGGATACCTATCTATTTTGATCTGATCGACCACGAAGAGGGAGAGATGCTGGATCTCTCCCTGGCCCTGCTGTCCAGTTTGCGTGGACGGAATGCTGAAATTGTGCCGCGTCTTCAGGCTTTGCTGAATACAGTACGAGACTTAGAAATGAAGACCAGCGTGGTTCACGTCCTGCACAATATGATGGATGATGGTCCGGAAGCCCAGGACTTCTTCGCGAATCTGATGCAAAGCGGCGAGAGCGAGAAGATGATCTTTTTTGCGGCAGTCGCCCTGACCGAACGAGCGCGTGAGCAGACGCCACAAAGCGCTGTGACCATCCTTCTGAATGTCCTGCAGGAATTGGGCCGCGTGCGTCGCGATAGGGATATTTCGGATGAAGAGAAAGCAACCGGGCAGGCTATTGCTGCTCGCTTCGATCCTCCCTGGGGGGCGGGAGGCTTGCGATTTGCAGTGGACGCCCTGACCTGTTTGGGCCAAGCGCGTGCGGTCACGGCTTTACTCAAGGCCCTGTCTACGATTCAGGATGGCGAAGAGGCCAGAGAAATAGCCGCTATTCTACTGGATATGGTCTTTAACAATGGTCAGGTTCAAGCCAAGTGCACAGCTCTGAGTCGGCATGGGCCTGAAAAGCGCACAAAAGTTGACTATTGGAAACCGAAAGCGCAACCCCAACGCGAGGCTTCCTCGTTGACGACTATACAACGCTCTGTGTTGACCGCTGTTGTGGCTTATGATCCAGTGTGGCGAGACGAACACAACTTGTTAAAGCTATATGGGCTCCCAGAGTCGCGGGATGGATTACGGCAATTTATCGATGGAGAACCATCTGGTTTTCAACAAGTGGTATTGTCCTAAGAAGGACACGAACAATGACCCTCAAGGCTTATGAAGTTTACCAAACGCTAGGGGAATCAGTTGGGCCTTGGTTCAAGAATCAAGGCTTTCGACGCACAAAGGGAAGAATACCGGGCTGGTACAGGCCGATGGACGGCGAGTACCTGATAGTTTCCTT
>JAHELX010000462.1 GCA_024643945.1 Anaerolineales bacterium | reverse complement strand
CCAATCCTCACCCTCCGGGTACTCCGCGGGATAGACCACGTTCTTGAAGAAGGGGTTCTTGGACTCGGCCAGCTCGTGATGCCCGCCTGGCCAGCGGCTGTTGAAAGGTTTGGTAGGCTCTTCGTAGTAGGCTTCGTCGTAATCCTTGCGCATAGGATGGCCGTGAAAGCCTTCCCACAAGAGGATTCGTTTCAGGTTGGGATGTCCGGGGAAGCGGATGCCATACAAGTCCCAAACTTCGCGCTCTTGCAGGTCGGCGCTGGGCCAAACTGAGGTCAGCGACGGGATCACCGGATCTTCTTCCGTCGCTCGGGCCTTGAGCACCAGCGGTCCCCCACCCCGGCTGGTGGAGTAAAGATGGTAGACGACCTCAAATCGGGGGTCGCGCCCCAGGTAGTCCATGCCGGTAACGTTCGAAAGCAGGTCATAGGCCAACTCTTCGGTGTCGCGCAGATACTCGCCCACCTGGATCAGGCGTGCCGGGTCCATCACCAACATATCCTTTTCCGGTGTGACACTTCCCTCACCGATGGCCTGGTTGATGCGATCGGCCAAGGCCTGGGTATCCTCGGTAGGGCCGATGTCCCAGGTGGGGAGCTTTAGCGTCTTGCTGATAGCCTTCTTCGGCTTGGACTTGCCCTCCTCCGCAGACTCCGCACCCGTCTCGCTGGCCGCATCCTGAGCGCCTTGAGCGCGCTGCCGGGCCAATTCTTCTTTGATGCTCGAAACCTGGCGCGGGTCAAAGATGTCAGGACCCAGGATCGGCACCGGGATGGCTTCGTTACGTTCCTCTTTGCGATACCAGGGCACCTGCATGATGGACTGGCTTTTGATCTTCTCCTGGAGCTTGATCAGCCCCTGCAAGAACGCCTGGGGGGTGGGCGGGCAGCCGGGGATGTAGACATCTACCGGCAGGTATTTGTCAATACCCGACACCACGTTGTAGCCCTCTTTGAAGGGACCACCCGCCGTGGCGCAGGCACCCATGGCGATCACATATTTCGGTTCCGGCATCTGATTGTACAAACGCACGATCTGGGGTACCATCTTTTTGGTAACGGTGCCCGACACAACCATCAGGTCGGATTGGCGGGGGGATGCCCGCGCCAACTCGGCGCCAAAGCGGGCCATGTCATAACGAGCAGTGCCAGCAACGATGAACTCGATGGCACAACACGCCAGACCAAACACCATTGGCCAGATAGAATACATACGACCCCAGTTGTAAACCGTATCCAGGCCGGTGATGACAACGTTGTGCTTGAGTTCGTCCGGTACCATGGGAGCTTCGGATCGAGACAGGGGTTCTACCGTCATTGTAGGGACCTGACCTCCTTATAATACCCACGTGCGTTGGGTATAAAAATGCCAAATGTCAAGATCACATCTCAAACCATCAATTTTCGGATGTCGGAGTTTCAGGAGCGCGACAGTTGCTATTATTATCACGGGCGTTATCATATCACATATTGCATGGTTTGTCAATGTTATAATATTTATAATAAAAATTATCTTTTATTTGCAATTGACAAGTGGCCCATTCTTGTGCTAAAATGGTCGTGATGAATCGATCAGCATATACTGACTTCTATTTGAAAAACGTCTGGTAGGGTATAACTACCAGGAACCACTTGCTTGATGCAACCTACGCGACAGAAAATTGTTGAACTATTAAAAGAACGTGGGCGGGCCACAGTCGAAGAGTTGGCCGATGCGGTTGGACTGACCCAGATGGCGGTGCGTCATCACCTCAATGTCCTGCAAGCGGAGAACCTGGTGGCCGCCTCTTCTGTGCGGCGGAAAAGTCACCCGGGTCGGCCGCAACAGCTTTATGTTTTAACTGAAGCTGCCAATGAGCTCTTCCCGGAGGAATACTATCATCTAGCTGACTATCTTCTGGATGAAGTAAAGGCCTCTCTAGGCAAGGCTGGTCTCGATGAGCTTTTGCGCCGAATAGCAAGTAGGATGGCTGCTGAAGCCCCCCCCATGCGTTCCGGGCAGCGACTGGAAGAGCATCTGGACCGGGCCGTGCAATTTCTAGGCCAAAAAGGATTTACTGCACGCTGGGAAGTTGCGGGCGACAAAACCATCTTTATTCGTATGTTGACCTGCCCTTATCGTCAAGTAGCGCGTGAGCACAACGAAGTGTGCCATTTGGATATGCAGATCATTAAAGAGATGCTGAATGTTGACCCGGTGCAGTTGACCTGTATGGCCAACGGCGACGAGTATTGTACCTATCGCATCAGCCAGTCGGTAGAGCTGGTGATGAACCCCTAACTCGCTCGTTTCTGGCACGAAACGTCGCAACTGGCGCAGCTTAATCCTCAAGGGGATACGCAGGTGCATTGGCAAGAAGCCAAAAGGATACCGCACCTATGTCATCCTATTTAATCGGATCAACCGGGCTATTGTATCATTCCTGTTAAGGTTAAGCAAAAATCGCTAACCGATTTGGCTGTTCTTTTTTGCACATCGTTATGTCTGTCTATCACAACGAGAATTGTGCCCAAGGAGTCTAATCGATGAAAGACAGCTATGGACGTGAAGTCAACTACCTTCGCATTTCCATCACCGACCGTTGTAATCTACGCTGTGTCTATTGCATGCCAATGGACGGGATGACGTTTGTGCCGGGTCCAGAGTTGCTGACGCCAGAAGAGATTGAAAAGGTGGCTCGGGCCGCAGCCGATGCCGGCTTCCGCAAAATCCGGCTAACAGGTGGCGAACCTACCCTACGCCAGGACGTGGTCGAAATTGTGGAACGGCTGGCTCGTGTCCCGGGAATCGATGAGCTAGCAATGACTACTAATGGCCTGCGCCTGCCGTGGGTTGCAGAACCGTTGGCGCAGGCCGGCTTGCAGCGTGTCAACATTCATCTTGACGCCCTGAATGAAACGCGGCTGACCCGAGTCATGCGTTTGAATTCACTGGATAAGGTGTGGGCAGGTATTGAGGCCGCAGAGCGCGCTGAGTTGGTTCCTGTCAAGCTGAATGTCGTGGTGACGCGAGGTTACAACGAGGAGGACGTAGTGGATCTGGTGCGGCTCACTCTTGAGCGTGATTGGCATGTGCGCTTCATCGAATTGATGCCGTTAGGGGGGCCGGCTGAGATCGCCTTTAACCACTACGTTTCTACGCGCGAGTCGATGGACCGTATTGAGGCAGCCTTGGGGCCACTGTTCCCGCTTAATGACGGTGATGTTGTCGGTGAGGCGCGGCTCTACCGGTTGGCTGGGGCGCGGGGAACGGTGGGGTTCATTAGCCCAGTGAGCGATCCATATTGTGATAGTTGCAACCGGATGCGTCTCACCGCCGATGGACGGATCCGGCTGTGCTTGCTTTCGGAGAAGGAGCTGAACTTCCGGGACTCATTACGAGGAGGAGGCTCTCATAAGGATCTGGTGGCGCTTTTCCGACGAGCAATTTCGGCAAAGCCGGTGGGACACCAACTTCGAGAAGGCGTCCATCCCGAAAATCGTACTATGAGCCAAATTGGCGGATAATGCCGCAACCGCCTGTGCTGATGGTGGTGACTCTATACAGGTATTCGAGTTGAATCGCCTGAAGAAATTAAAACCCTTTGAGTAGTGGTGGAACCACAGTCGCGGCGACCAGGATACAAACAACCAGAAAGAGGAACAACACCACGGCCACCAATAGCACAATGCGTCGCCTTCCAGGTTGTTCGCTGGTTCCACCCGTCTCTTGTTCCCAAGCAATGTCGGTCGGCGGCGGTGCGATAGGTGCAATCGTCGCCGCTTCAGGCGAGGGATGGCGTGAGACGGCGGGGGCTGGTCTGGCCGTTGGGGGCCTGTCGCCCATTCCAATCGCCGACAGCCTGCTCTCAAGCAGCGAGGGCGGAACCTCCGAGGCCTGAACTAATTTACCGTCCAGCATGTCCATCCCGTCGAGAGCTGCCTGGTTGTTTGGGTTTGCACTCAAAGCCTGCTGCAGGCAGATACGGCGCTGCATCGGTTCTTCGACACAGCCACTCAGCCACACCCATGCCCGGTCATTTTTTGGGTCTTGCTCCAACGCGCGCTCCAGCAGCGCGCGCCCTTGTTCCAGTTCCCCGGCATTAACGTGGTCGATAGCCTGTTCTAATAGGGCTTCCAGTTCTGGCGTACTCAATACAGCCTCCTCATCGTGCTAATCCCCCAAAAAGGCTTGATGTTCTGTCAAGTTGTCCATTACGATTATATCGCATCCCCACTAACATGTCAAGGGAGTTGACAATTCCATCCCACCGGGGCAAAATTCAGGTATGTGGTCTGAAGTCATTCATTTTATAAACGAGAAGCAGCGTTTCATCATCACCACTCACGTTAATCCCGACCTGGATGCGCTGGGGTCTGAGCTGGCGCTGGACGAGTATTTGCGATCGTTGGACAAAGACGTCTCAATTTTAAATAGCGACTCGACTCCCCATGCATTTCGCTTTGCTGACCCGCAGCGCCGCTTGCGGACCTTCAGCCCCAGTCGCCACCAGGGGAAAATCCAACAGGCAGACGTGATTTTTGTCCTGGATGCTTCGGGTGGCTGGGATCGGGTAGGGCGTATTGGCGACGTGTTGGCAGCGGCCGCAAATCGACCGCAGGGTGGGGTGACAGTTATCTGCGTTGACCATCATCCCGACCCGGTTGACTTTGCGCACCTGGCCGTGGTGAATACCGATGCAGCGGCCACCGCCGAACTGGTCTTCGACCTGATTACCCAGGCTGGCGGCGCTATCACGCCTTCCATCGCCAGGTCGCTTTACCTGGCTATTCTAACCGATACAGGCTCATTCAGGTATCCCAAGACCAGCCCCCAAACACATCGGATTGTTGCCAGACTGATTGAGGGCGGCGCCGACCCGATGCAACTGTATAAACAAGTGTACGAGCGGCAAGCGTTGAGCTTTGTGCGTCTCAAGGGACACGTGCTCAAATCCTTGCAGGTAGAGGCAGGTGGTCAACTCGTTTGGTGCGCACTTGATCAAGCCACACTCAAGGCTTATGGCGTCGCGCCTGCTGACC
This sequence comes from Anaerolineales bacterium, assembly GCA_024643945.1. The sequence goes on along the minus strand of JAHELX010000462.1, from coordinate 318 downwards.
TGGATGGTTTTCCTGGCCTTGGCATGCAAATAGGGGGCGTGCGTGTTAGCGTGTTGTGTGTGGAGATGCCCAGGAGGCGGGTGAAGATCAGCCTGCGCAGCGATGGCAATGTGGCCATCAATGGGTTGGCAACCCGGTTGGGCGGCGGTGGTCATCCCTCAGCAGCCGGAGCGCTGGTCGAAGGTGATCTGGCGGAAGTGACAGCCCAGGTGGTAGCTGCTGTTGAGGTATTGCTGGCGGCTGAAGAATAGGGATGAGGACCCAATGACCTGCTTGCCCAACACCCACATTGAGATCATCCAGCCTCATCTGGGGCGG
>JAHELX010000461.1 GCA_024643945.1 Anaerolineales bacterium | reverse complement strand
TCACAAAGGAAGCCCGGTCACGGTCAACTACAAACTGGTCGAAGCGACGTTCCGTGTTGCGCAAAACAAAGAAGGCCATCAGCATGGCCCCGATCAGGCCGACCAGAAGAAAGGCTAGCGTAAGTTTAAGGGCCAATGAGCGCATGATCATCACACCAGATCTTTAGTCATCGGTCACCAACCGGTAGCCGATGCCATACACTGTTCGTATATAGCGCGGGTGGGCTGGGTCGGGCTCGATTTTGGTGCGTAGATTGCGGATGTGAACATCAATCGTGCGTTCGTATCCTTCAATGGCAATGCCTTGCAGACGATCGAGAAGATCAGAACGCGAGAAAGCGCGGCCCGGCGCCGACATCAAAACAGCCAGCAGGTCGAATTCAGATGGCGTCAAATCCACCTGCGTTTCGCCCACGCTCACGACACGACTAGCCTGGTCCAGGGTTATATCAGCCACGCGCAAGACTTCTGTCTCGGATGGTTTATCGCCAGCACGACGCAACACGGCTCGTACCCGCGCTGTCAGTTCGCGCATGCTGAAGGGCTTGGTGACGTAATCATCGGCCCCTAGCTCCAGGCCTAGCACCTTATCATTCTCCGCCAGCTTGGCGGTGAGAATGATGACGGGGGTATCTCGTTCCCTGCTATGCGCTCGCAAGAAATCATACCCCCCCATCTCCGGCATCATCAAGTCGAGGATGATAAGGTCCGGCTTTTCACGGCGCGCTACAAATAGAGCCTGCTGGCCGTCGGCGGCTGCCACCACCCGGAATCCTTCCTGGCTCAGGTAGGCCTGCAGCATGTCCCGCAGCCGTTTCTCATCATCCACGACCAGGATCGTTTTGGTCATCAGGGTCTCGTCTCTTACGAGTTGATCCAATTTAATCCGATTCTACCTCAACAAATATAATCCTATTCAGCCAGACCGACAAATTCGATCAGGGTGTGTTTCGACTAAATTGGGAAGGTAGGGGCAAGCGCGAGGTAGGGGCAAGCCTTGCGCTTGCCCGAAGCCAGCTACGAAGTTCCTGATGTACTCAAAACAAGATGAAAATCGACTTCCAGCTTTATGGTATCCTCAACACTCAACAGAATGGGCACTCGCGGCGGTGTCATACCGAAGTCTTCAAAGGTGAAACTGGTTGAAGCACTGCCGGTCAATCCCTGTCCCTCTACGCTTGCCGTGACGTCCCACGTGGTTGGGCGTGTAACACCGTGGATGGTCAGATCGCCGACGAGTTGAAACGTCGCCGTGCCGGACGTTGGCAATGGAGAGGGAAGTCCGATGACCTTAGTAGGAATGAACTCCGCCGTGGGGTAGCTCCTCGTTTGGAGCGTGTTGTTCTGAACGTAGCGGTCCCGCTGGGCTTTATCGCTCTTGAGGGTGGTCAAGTCCACTATGAATTTGGATTCTTGGCTTACGACCGTCCCATCCGGTTCGATCACGATGGTGCCAGAAATGGCCCTGGTGGTCCCGACCGCGTCCGTGGGGAACGATATGTTGGCAAGCTGCTCTCTCACGCGGTAGCGCGCTTCACTTTTGGCTGGATCAAGCACCAGATGAAGCGGACCAGATGGTGCCGGCGAGTCTTGCGAAGGCGCAGTCGGCGTAATACTCACCGCGGTCTGCGCTGGCAGTGTTGGAAGCGGAACCGTCGCCGTCGGCAAGTCTGGCGTGGAGGAGGCTTGCGAGCAAGCAGCAAGTATTAGCCCCAGGCTGGCCAAAAGGATAAGGATGAGCATGCGGTACATTGGAGCAAATGACTTCTTCAGCATGGTTATTTCCTCTCTGTCAGGGTCGAAGATGAAACGCCGGATGGCGGCAGAGCGGAGGATCTCGCGTTCCGTTCCGACTACCCCATCCGGCGTCTCGCTACTCACTGTGCTGGAACTGGCACCCCCTGGCCTGCTCGACGGCATCCCAGGTGGCAGCCTGACCCGCAGCATCTAGGGCGCTTAAGACGATGGCATCGTGCCCAGTGTTATCTTCACCTGCAACGTCTGGGACCCACGTACCACAGTCAGATTCAGCGTATCACCCGGCTTGTGACTTTGGACGATTTGCGCCAGCGTCGACTCCCCTGTCAAGGGAGTGCCATTGATCTCGGTGATGACATCCTGGGTCTGCAGACCGGCGTCGGCGGCTGGCGAGCCCGGCACCACTTGCACAATCACTGCCCCTTGCGTGGCGTTAGTGCCGATTTGCGCGGCAATGGCCGGGTTGAGAGGCACATAGCCGATGCCCATGTAGGAGTGAATCACCTTGCCTGTGGCTACGAGCTGATCGGCGATTGGCTTGGCGGTCGAAATCGAAATGGCGAACCCGATTCCTTCGGCCTGTACCCCGCTCGCGCCCGCCGTACCGGCTGCCAGCGTATTAATCCCGACCACCTGACCGTCCAGATTCACCAGCGGGCCACCTGAGTTGCCTGGGTTAATAGCCGCGTCGGTCTGAATCAAGTCAAACAGGAAGGGACCCGCGCCTGAGCCCTGCGAGCTGCCCGGTTCCTGGATCGTCCGGCCCAGAGCACTGACCACGCCAGCGGTCACGGTAGGTCCACCCGGCAGTGCCAGGGCATTGCCAATGGCCACCACCCAATCACCGACTTGCAACTGACTCGAGTCGCCTAGCTGGACAACTGGTAAGTTACTGCCGCTGATTTGGATTACGGCCAGGTCAGTCTGTGAGTCGCTACCAATCAACTTGGCCTTGAAGGATCGGCCATCAGGCAGCGATACCAGCAACGACTGGGCCCCCTCCACGACGTGAGCATTGGTTAGAATGTGGCCTTGATTGTCGTATATGATTCCAGATCCTACACCCACTGGCACTTGCTGGCTTGAACTCCCAAACTGAGTGAACGGGTTGGCCTGTTCATTGGTAACCTGCACCACGGCCGGCTTGACCTTCTCGGCTATCTGCCGGATCGCGTCCTGGAAATTACCAGTTGAAGTAATCGGCGCAGGAGTGGCCTGCGCGACAGGTGCCGCCGATGCTATATTTGTTAATGGAGTTGCCGTGTTTGCCAGAGCAGCGCCTCCACAAGCGGTTAGCAAACCCAGCAGTGTGATATTTACGATGAATAGTTTTAGCTTAGACATTTGACTTATCTCCTATGTTCTACGTTGATATATCTAACTCATTTCCGTCTAACTTATTGTTGTTCATACTGTCCAACATACCGGTCAATTTGGATACAATCCAAGTATACCGATAAGTTGTTCAGAACTTGTTAAGAATTGATTGAGAAAGTGTTTAGATTTCGAGCATTCGTTGCACTCAACAGGTAGACTTTGGTCACCTCCCCGAACTGAATGAGCAGAGAGTTCTGCGTACTGAGTGTCATTGTTCCTGTCAATCCTAAATGGCAATATATTGAGGAACCGGAGATCTCACAGACCTTAATACTCCTATTATTATAGCGGAAAAAATGGGGCCCGTCCTTAACCCTCGCTTAAGCCGAGCTAAAGTGATCTTTAAGAAATTGTTAGGAAATTGTTAAGAAGCCTCTCGCCCAGCCCATCTCCCCATCAGGGCGAAGGCAGAAGGACATCGCCTTGACGGATGGCAACTACTCAGCCTACCCCGCTCAGTTAAACCGGAAAGAGGGTTGTGATCAACAGGATCCCTGTTAGCACGATCAGCGCTACGACCATAACCCAGGCCAGCAGGTTGAAGAGTCGCCCATTCACAAATCTTCCCATCAAGTGCCGGTCGTTGATGAGTTGCAGCATGACCACCAGGATAATCGGCAAGAGCACCCCATTCAGCGTCTGACTGGCCATCATGGCCTGTACCAGGGATCGGATCGGGAGCAGGATGATGCCCGCGCCCAGGACGATGAGCGCGGTGTAGATGGCGAAGAATACGGGCGCTTCCTTCAGGTCGCGGCTGATGCCAGCTTCCCAGCCGAATGCCTCGCACACCACGTAGGCCGTCGAAAGAGGCAGGATGGCCGCCGAAAAGACCGAGGCATTCAGCAGCCCCAGCGCGAACAAGGCTGAAGCGTAAGAGCCAGCCAGCGGGCGCAGTGCCAGCGCCGCATCTTGGGCCGTCTCAATTTCAAGGCCGTGCGCAAACAATGTGGCCGCACAGGCAATAGTGATGAACGCGGCCACAAAGATGGCGAAAATGGCACCGACAATCACATCCAATCGCTCATAAGCGTAATCCGAGGTCTGCAATCCCTTGTCGGCAATCGCCGACTGTTGGTAGAACTGCATCCATGGCGCGATGGTGGTGCCGATGATGGTAACCAGGATGGTCACATAGCCGGCCTCGAAGTGAAAGCTTGGCCTGAGGGTGGCCTGGCCCACATCCGGCCACGATGGACGCGCCAGAATGCCCGACGCCACGTAGGTCAGGTACAGGGCGCTGGCGACTAAGAAGACACGCTCGACCGGCTTGTAGCTGCCCTTAACGATGAGCAGCCACACCCCCACCGCTGCCAGCGGCACCGAGATGTATTTGCTCACACCAAAGATTTCCATGCTGGCTGCCACCCCGGCAAACTCACTGACGGTGTTGGCCAGGTTGGCCAACAGCAGAATGCCCAGAATGGCGGCCGCCGCCCGCACCCCCAGGCTCTCTCGGATCAGATCGCCCAGCCCTTTGCCGGTGACAACACCCAGCCGAGCACTCATTTCCTGGACGATGATCAGCGCTACAGCCACTACGGGCATCACCCATAGCAAGCTATAGCCATAGTGCGCGCCGGCCACGGAGTAGGTCGTGATGCCGCCCGCGTCGTTGTCCACGTTGGCGGTGATAATGCCCGGGCCGATCACGGCCAGGAGTACCATCAAGCGGATACGAATAGGTTTGAGCCGTTGTGAGACCGTCACGGGATCACTCCTTGCGGGATCAGTGGTAAAGGCGGGGAAGACGTTTCTTCCAGGCGGTTGGGATGATCTTGTCCAGCGCGTCGTCGGCCGTGACGATGCCCTGCAGCCGCCCCTCATCGTCCACCACCGGCACGGCTAACAGGTTGTACTTGGCGACAATCTGGGCCACCTGATCCTGGCTGTCAAGCAGCTTGACGCTGACAACACGCCGGTGCATGAACTGCGTCACGGGAGCTTGGGGCCTGGCCAAGACCAGCTCTCGGAGGGAGAACACGCCCAACAGGTGATCCTCGTCATCGGTCACATAAATGTAGAAAACCGTTTCGGCTTCCTCGGTCATCTCACGCAAGGCGCAGATAACCTGTTCGGCGGTCAGGTCAGGGCTGATGGCGACGAACTCGGTGGTCATGATTCCGCCGGCAGAATCTTCTGGGTGGGCCAGCAATTTGCGCACGTCTTCGGCCTCTTCGCGCATCATTAAGCTTAGGAGTTCCTG
>JAHELX010000460.1 GCA_024643945.1 Anaerolineales bacterium | reverse complement strand
CCAAGCCTTCCGGCAACTCGGTTCGATCCGCGCGTTCACCCAACGCCAGCAAGCCATCGACTTCCGCCCGCAGGTGCGTCTCCAGGCGCAGCAACCGCCCATAGCTCACCGCCTTGCTCTTCCCCAAAGGGGAGGTACACCTGGACGCATCCGCGTGAATCTTGCTCCCATCCAGGCTAATGTTGCCCAGTTGCAGATAGCCCAACTCGTGCGCGATCACCAATACCTGCGTGAACAAGTCTGCAATCTCTGGCAGAAACGTCTTCCGAAAGTTGGCAATCGTGTCGTGATCCGGGTGCCAGCCGCCAGCGATGAAACGAAAGGCGAGCGAGTCGTACGTCGCTGCCTCAATCTTGCGCGAACTGAACTTGCCGACCGCGTAGCCGTACACCAACAAGCCCAACAACACCTCAGGCGCGAACGCCTCACCGCCGACCGGTGCATAATGAGCGTAGATGGCACTCAGGTCCAGCATCGAGATGATCGTCACCACAAAGCGCGCCAAGTGATCCGCTGGCAGACAATCGTCGATGGTCACACTCTGCTTGCCAGATTCCGCATAGTCCACCCTTTTGAAACTGCGCGCCATGAGCTCATCTCCTTGCCGTCCTGGTGCTGCGTTTGTTTGGTCGCCCATAGATTCTATCCTAATTCCCGTTCGGAGGGAAAGTACCTCTCCGACAAACTGCTAGACTGCGGCTTCCGCAGCGCTCTCACCCTCCAATACTTTATCTTCTGCCTCCACGCTCTCCAGCTCCGCTGCCTCCCGGGTACGCCCATAGTATTCGGCATAGATGTCGATGGAGGTCAAGAAGAGGATCATTAAGACCGGACCGTAGACGATGCCCAGCACGCCGGCCACCGCCATTCCGCCAAAGACGGACAGCAGGATGAGCGCGAAGTTGAAATACGCCTCTCTGGACACCAGTTTAGGCCGGAGCAGCGTGTCAATCCAGTTGACCACCCCGTAGAAATCAAACAGGACGATGAGCGCGTCCCGGGTGTTGCCCAAAAGCAGGAGGATAGCCGCCAGCGGCAGGACGATGAAGCTGATGCCCACGGCCGGGATGATGGCGAAGGCCATAGATAGAATGGTCAAGAACCATGTGAAGGGGATATTTGCCAGCCGGAAAAAGACACCCATGACCAGGCCCTGAATGATGGCGATCAGGAAGATCCCCTTGATCATCGAGATGACCATCACTGTCGCCTTATGGATGTAACGCTGGCTGATATCCACATCGAGCGGGCTCAGTTCTTGCAAGCGTGCAATGAGATCATCATAGGCAGGCAGCAGGGTCACCACCAGGGCCAGGAAGAGGATACCCGTTGCTAATAGCTGGGGGATGGAGGTACCCAGGCTCACGGCCAGGCCCGCCAACCAGCCCGCGGCTCCCGTGGCCAGCCCGATTAACCAACTGAGAAATGCCTCCCGGTCGAACTCTATGTCACCGATAGCTGGAAGGATGCTGGCCACAAAGCCCTCGGCATCGGCCAGCATCTCTCCCAGGGAACTCCTGGCACCCTCCGAACTGACGTACTCGAAGAAATTCGAGGCCGAGGCAATCACGAGACTCCCCAGCCAGATGAGCGGGATGACCAACAACAGGATAAAGCCAAGCACGGTCAGCGTGGTTACCAGCCGGCGCCGGCCCCGCAACCACTTTCGCCGCAACAGGTAGTCGTAGACCGGCTTGAGCATCAGGATTGTGAACAAGGCCACCGCGATGATGTTGAAGAAGGGTCGGATCAGCACAAAGACGCCGTACGCCAGCAAGGCGAAAATGCCAAAAAAGAAGATGCTACCGCGAAGACGTTCCTGTTTTATCATGTTAGTTACGCTCGCTTTCGGATTGGCATACTGGTTCAGGCAGATCTTGAACCGTCGATTCGCGGCCACACACCCATCAGGTCATCCTCCTCAACCTCCCCTTCAGCAGAGAAAGCAGCCAGCACGATCTCAAAGATACCCGGTCTGTAGGATAAGTGCTCGTCGTAGCTGGGGCACTACCCTTGTCCCCTAACTTCTCAACCCATCCTCCCGCAGGTTCTCAGATGAGCCCTCAGAGATCGGTTTCAGGCCGGAAGAAACGAAACCCGCGGGAGGGCAGGCAATTACCTCTCTGATTGAGTTTGACTACTACTCTGAGGTGCAACGCACTTCGGCCCCCTACGCTTCGCTCCGAGGATGCTTCGCAAAGTGCGTTGCACCTGCCCTTCCTGTCTAACGGCCGGGGTGGGCCATCTGGTCAATACACACCGTCACAGCCAGGATGACGATGTCATCCTGGCCGGGCTCGATCTGCACGCCGTAGGTGTCGCGCAGGCGGAACCACTTCTTGGACACCTCGGCCACCTTGTCACGGCCTTCGCCGATGGTGTACTCGTGGTCGAGGATGTTGCCTTGCACTTGCAGGTCCGGCCCATCCTTGATCTTGACCACCCAGCGCTCGCGCAGGGGGGTGATCAAAGCTTTCTTAACCATGGCCAGCCGTTCGCCGTGCGGACCTTCGACCTCCATGCTGTCCTTGACGCGCAGCATGCGCTCCTGGATCTTAGCCAGCTCGTTGCCCCGGGCATCTTCGAAGATCAGGGTCTGGCGCACGCGCAGCGCTTTGCCATCCACTTTGAAGACCTTTTGGCCGGCCTCATTCTCGATCCAGAAGTCGTCACCAATCGAGACCATCTTCTGGCGCATCTGGTAACGATTAGCTGATCCGCCTCGGCCAAACGTCTGCCGGTCCTCACGCCGCTCTTGTCGTCTTTCCTGTCCACGCTTCATGATTTCACCTCCGTCACAGGTCGGGCTGTCTTTCCGGCCTGCGCTTGATCGATATAGGCCTTAAAGTCGCTGCGGGTTGCTTCGACGGTCTGATGAACCTGCCGCAATGTTTTATGCCATTCAGCCTGGGCCTTGTTCAATTCAGCCCCGGCTTCTTGGCCCAGTTGCGCCCGAAGCTCCCGCCCGGACATAGGGGCCAGGAGCAGGGCGGCTATCGCGCCAACGGCGACCCCAACCACAAAACCGAAAAGTTCTCTCATTTTTTCTCCTTTTGATGATATGAAATGTCCCTTAAAGCCCAAGCAGTTGCTTCTTCTTGGCCTCGAAATCCCCGTCGCTGATGATGCCCTGGTCGCGCAACTCGGCCAGTCGCCCCAATTCAGCGATGTAGTCGGCCTGAGCGGGGGCGGTGCTCGCCGGCCCCCCGGTCGGGTCGGTTCCGGTTGCCGCCATCGCCTGGCGATCCCCGGCATCCAGCGGTTGGGATTGAATGTCCAAGTCCTGCATAGCGGCCTGCAGGTCCTCTTCGCTAAGCTGATCCGGCGGGACGCCGGTATGTTCCTGAATGCGTCGGGCCTCCGCCTGGCCCAGCTTGTAGGCCACGCCGGCCGTTGCGCCCATAATCAGCAGTGTTCCCAGCGGGCGCCGGATGACCGGTCGCCGGTACATCAGCGGCGCTGCCACGAAGGCGCGGCGGCGCATCACTCTACGGCTGGTGCGCCGGGCGGCGCGCCGCCCGGTACGCCGAGCCCCTCCACGAAACATAACGTTACCTCCTTCTTCTATTGCTCGTAACGCTTTTCATGTCGCCGGATGGCCTGCCTTATCATCAAGCCGGCATCTCGGCCACTTGCGCCAGTTCCGGCGCGCCGGTGTCCAGCCTCTCGATCTGCCGCGCATACAGGTCGATCCCGGGCGATGCGCTGAGCCCGTGGGCCAAGATGCTGAGCAGGACTGTGGCCATCACAGCCAACTTGATGACCGACTCTCCGGGCAGGTGGGCTTCCTTCTCCAGGAACACCAGGCCAAGCACGATGGAAGCCAGCCCGCGCGGGCCGAACCAGCCCATAAAGAGCACGCTGGCCCTACTCAGACGCGTGCCTATCAGCGAGATCGCTACCGGCAGCATGCGAATCAGAGTCAGGCTAAGAATGGCATACAGGACCGCAGCCAAACTGAATTGCCCCAAAACCGGTCCCAGCAAGAGGCCGAAGAGAAAGAACACGAACAGGTCGAGCAGTTGTCCTTCCTCCTCACTGAACTCGACGATCCGCTCGCCGGCACCTTTGAAGCCGACCCGGACTACCAGGCCGGCGGCGAAGGCGGCGATGAAGGGGCTGCCCCCGATCGGTTCGGCGGCTACCAGGCACAAGATCGGCAGGGTCACGAGCGCCAGTTGCTGGAACGTTTCCGCCGCCCAGCCCCTTCGCTGAGCCAGGCCTAGTAGCCAGCCTCCCCCCAGGCCGATCAGCAGGCCGACCAGGGCGCCGAAGCCGATCTGCTCCACGGCGAAGCTGAGCAAGATGCGGCCCACCCCGGTTACTTCCGCCCCGGCCAGGGCGATAAACAGCATGAGGAAGGGGACCGACCCCCCGTCGTTGAGTCCCGACTCCACGTTGAGGGCCTGGCGAATAGGTACTGGCACCCGCGGGCTACTCACGACCACCTCTCCCAGGCCCGCGTCGGTCGGAGCCAGGATAGCAGCCAGGATAGCGGCTTCCCAGAATGATAGCTGGGGAAAGACCGCAGCCGCGACCAATGCCCCCAGCAGGATAGTCAGCGGCAGCCCGATGCCCAACAAGCGAGCCGGCAGGCTCCTGTTACGGTTCAGAAAACCGAGGCCGATGCGGCTGGCATCGGTGAAGAGCACCAGTACCAGGGCTACCTCGGCCAGGGTAAGCACGATCCCGCCCCCCCCTTCTGCCCCAATCGGCGCAGGCAGGGCCCAGGCCATGAGGATACCCGCACCGGTGAACACCATGGGCGCGGTGATGACGCTGCGCTCCACCCGGCGCGAGATCAGGCCAAAAAGAAAGACCAACAGCGCGAAAGTTCCGAAGATGACCATGGAGCCACTCCTCCTATTGATGATGCTCCGGCTGCCAGGGCCAACGACCCTCGATCTCGACCACCAGGGCCCAGCTCAGGAAAGTCCGGATGAGTACCAGCAGACCCAAGACGGCGACGCTGTCCAGAGTGGCCTCCAGGGCCACGGTGCGCACGATGTCGGCCGCCACCAGGATCTCCAGGCCCAGCAGCAAGGCTCTGCCCAGGCGAAACTTGAGCTGTTGATACTGATCTTCCGCCTCCGGGCGGACGGCGACCCTGAACAGATAATGGCCCACAGCGTATAAGATGGCCACCAGGATAATGGCCACGGCCAGGATCTCGATGGCCAACGAGGCCACTTCGATCCACCCCAGGATGGTTTCCCCAACGCTGCTGCTGGCAATGATGTTGTGCAACATATCTTCTTGAGCCTTCCTCTGCAGCTCTGGCAGTTGACAGGATGTTAGCAGATTCTATTCTTGCCCCGACCTGCCCTACTCTTCAGAGACCTCGT
>JAHELX010000459.1:1148-5346 GCA_024643945.1 Anaerolineales bacterium | reverse complement strand
TCCCGTCTCGCTGCGCTCGCGGGACGAACTGCTCGCTGGGTGCCGTGATAGTAGTACTTGGTGACGCCCAGGGAGACGGCGCTGTTGTCGACGACGGTGAAGCTCCAGGGGCCACTCTGCGTCTGGTTGCCGGTCTGGTCGTACACCTGAGTGTGGTGCTGAGCGGCTGGACGCCCGAGCCGGGCTCAGGATCAGTCACGGCCACGGCCGGTGGGTTGTAGGCGGCGACGGTGGTCCAGGTGGCGGGGGAGGTGTCCGTGATGGAAGTGCCCCAGTAGACGTTGTAGCCGGCCACGCCGCTGCCGGTGCGATCGCTGGCACCGCTCCAGGTGAGGTTGAGGTTGCTGCAGGTATGCTGCCAGGCACCGTCGCTGCTGGCAATATAACTGCGTCCGCATGACAATCCCGTCTCGATACGCTCGGAGGGTGAATTGCTCGTTGACCACCTTTACTTTAGGAAGTTAAGTAAACATCGCAACGGATGAGAAACGGATGAGCGGATGTTCTCCACTCATTCATCCATTCCTCATCCGTCGCACCTCCCCAAGACAGGTGGGTAGGCTTCCGTCTATAGTTGCTCTACAATCCGCCTTGTCTTCACAATCGCAAATTGCAGCAGTGGTTCACACCTACTGTCCTCTAGCAGTTGCGACAGCTTGTCGCAGTGCTTCTAATAGATTCTCGCCCTCTTCTGGTGGGAAAACAACTTCGATGTCCCCGTTCTTCATCTTTGAAATACAAAGAGTTACACATCCTGCTGCAGCACGAACGATCATCACGGCCTCATCACCCGAATCGATGTCTGTGAACTGGATCGTTTTGATATGCTTCATGTCAATGAAATACCTCCAAATAGGCTGTCTCACTAATAGCCCGGAATGGGATCACCAGGGAGGAATCGCTTATGCTTTTCGTTGGGAGTATCAAGGTGCCAATGTGGTCCTCTATGCCACTCAGGGGCATCGGAATGGTAAGGATGTTGTTCGTGCAAAATCGTTACATTATCAGACGGCTTCCATTCAACCTTGTTACGTCTTGGAGTTGTCGCTCCGTCCGGGATCCTTTCTCCTTCCACACCAAGTAGGTCATTCATCTCCTCCGGAGTGTTGGGCCAAGTCTGCCTATTAGCAGAGAATAAGACCCTATCCCTAAGCTCCTGCTGCTCCAGCGGGAAGTCAGTCGCATCGGTTTCTTTCCATGGCCTGTCCGGGGGAACGCCGGGGACAAATGGTTGCCCATCTGGCGTATCCAGCGTCGGCCCAGGGACATAATACGGATCCGGCGGCGAGCCCAAGGGGAAGGCATCAGGATTGGACGATGGGACTGATGGGGGGTTAAACGCCGTTCCCACCTGCTCCGCGATATCTTGCACTGCTTGCTGAAATTCGGGCGTTTGCGTTTGTTCATAGTACCACACCATCGCGGCTATGCCAGCTATTGCCAGTGCCTCAACCAGACAAGCATCCCAAATACAGTGGCCGGAAGGATCGTTGTACTTCAATGGGTTGTTGTAGGTATAGGCATATCGATCGAGTGCCTGCGGATTTCCGGTGCTGGGGATGATCGAATCTGGACTGATGAAGCGGTTAAGATAAGGGTCGTAGTAGCGGGCGTTGTAGTCCATCAAGCCAAAGCCCCGCTCGGCGCGTTGGCCGGTGAAGGTGAAGTCGGTGACCAGGGTACCGGTGATCCAGCGCTCCTCGCCGTAGGGCAGGTAGCGGGTCTCGGCCACCAGCGTGCCGGTGATATCGGTTGTTAAGGAGGTCGATCCCAAATGGTCGCTATGAATGAAGTATACCACATCTCCCTGGCGCATGGCGATCCCGTCTCGCTGCGCTCGCGGGACGAACTGCTCGCTGGCTGCCCAGCATGTAGTACTTAGTGACGCCCAGGGAGGGAGCAGTGCCCCTGGAGACGGTGAAGCTCCAGGGGCCGCTCTGCGTCTGGTTGCCGGCCTGGTCGTATACCTGAGCCGTGACGGTGTGCACCCCTTCCGTCAGGCGCACGGTCGGGGTGTAGGCAAAGCCGCCGGCCGTGTTGACTTGCGGGGGACCACTTCGCTGTCCAGCAGCAGCGTGGTGCTGAGCGGCTGGACCCCCGAACCGGGCTGAGGATCAGACAGGGTGGCCGAGATGACCGGCCACGAGGTGGTGATGACCGACCCGTCGGCCGGGATGGTATCGCTGATGAGGGGCGGCTGGCCGTCATAGGTGTACCTCCCCTTTGGGGACTGCAGGCTGAAGAGGGTGGTCCACTCCGACCAATTGTCTACGTTGTCCGCGGCCTGGACCCGCAGGTGGTGTGTTGAGCCCGACGCCACGGTGGGTGCGGCGATGATTATGGTGGGGGAAGTGCCGAACATACCAGGACACTGAGACGAGCCAAACGTTCAGTGTCTTCAGCGAACGCAGTGCTTCAGCGATTCCAAAAAGCGGTGGACAGTTCTTCGACCATACCAGCCCTATAGGCTTGCTGCACCTGGTAACGAAAAGAATAGCAAGCCACTTTATTGATTACCGAGCCAGAGTGCCTCATAGGTCTTCCACTCTGTCTCGTCCATTTCCCATAATGGATCACTTGAGGGTTCTCTGTCTATTTCCCTACTTAGCCTTCCGTTCCTCCAACCATAAACCGACCACCCAGAAGCCGGCGAGAGCTACCGCCGCCGCAACCACAACAACTACGGCAAGGGACTGTAGGGCGCTCATAAAGAGAGAGTACTCCTGTAGCCTGACTGATATCAATTCTATCAGGGAGAGAACCAAACAGATAATCCCGATCCAAAACCAACGGGTAGTGGTTACTCGTTTGAGGGCTTCTCGAAAGGAGGCACCTTTTGCCCTCAAAAGACGTACAGTACCGGCATTGATAGCCACACACGTCATCATCAGAAAAAAGGCAAGTGAAAACAGCAACTCTAACACCTGAGACATCACCTAACACCTATTCCTTTCCATAGTTACTACCGTGCCAACGTCCACTTTGCTTCAAGGTGTCGGCGTTGGAGGTATGTAAGGCGTACGATGCAGTTCAAGAAGCCAGTTGCGGCCAGGTCCGAAGAGTACACCCCATTCGGCACTAACAATATCTCTAGCGCCGTAGACTTTCTCACCAAGAGGTGGCTTGGTGAAATCAAGACCGGGTTTGGGAGCTGGCCATAGTAATCCAAAGGCCCAAGCTTGGGCACCACTGACAACAGCATCTATTCCCACTTCCCATGGATCGACCGCGTTTGTCTCAAGGAGATTGATCGTCAAACGCCGAGCAGCTCCTCCTGCAACTGCGGACAAAACAGGTCCACAAGTGGTATAATGTAATAATCCTGCTGTAGCTACAGCACCCACAGCATTTCCAAGATACTTCTCCCAGCTAGACCGAGGTAGGAATACACCAATTCCCGTCCGGTCTCTGGCAATGAAGCTATTCCTTACATCACTTCCCCAAGTACTAATGTGAGATGCTATGACTGCGCCACGAATCACAGTGGGTACAGATGAATTAAACGGTAACCAGAACGACGCCGCTAGTAGCTCTCCCCCAACGACTGCTTTGTAAAACTCCAGGGACTGAGGGGCAGTGGGATGCTCAAGGATATAGGCTGGGTCAAAGGAATGTTGACTGATGTATGCTACACCACCAACGAGCCCACCCACACCAGCTACCAGGGCCAGTACAACCAGGGGATTATGCCCGCTGGGATCGACGTAATTCGTGGGCGAATTGTGGACATAGGAGAACCGATTCCACGCCGCCGGATTCAGTGGGTCGGCCACCAGGCTGTCGGGCTGGGTGAATTGGCCGATGGACGGGTCATAATAACGCGCCCGGTAATCCCCTTCGCTATGCTACGGGGAGGCTGCGCACTCGTACAGGCCGAGAGCCCTGTCCCAGCACGGACCGGTGAACAGGCGGGCGGTGATGCCAAAGGGCAGAGTGCTCTCCCACACCTGGCCCCAGGGGTCATAGGCCACCCGCCCAACCTCAGCTCCGTCCCCGTCGGTTACCAGGACGGCGCTTCCCAGATGGCCTCCGTGAATGTAGCCAGCCCCGGCTGCCGCCAGGCAGGCCGGGGTATAGCACACCGTCTGCGCAGGTGGCAATCCTTCAGGTGGGAAGGTTAATCACAACTGCAACAGCGTTTCTCTTTCAAAAGGACACTGTTGCTTTCGTCTTCAGTTGCTGTGTTTTTACCAGGCCC
>JAHELX010000459.1:0-1138 GCA_024643945.1 Anaerolineales bacterium | reverse complement strand
CGGCTCTCTACATCAATTTATGGCGCTTGGTCTTCTTCTTTTTCAATGAACTCACCCCCGAAATAGAAACCTAAAGCAGCAAATATGCATGTGGCTGTAAAGACTATAAAAATGCCAAAAAGCGCATCTACAACAATTTCGACAAAAGAGTCAATTGCCATTCTAATCAATACCAACCCTGCCCAGGAGAAAAATGTACAGATCATCTGAAGCCAGAACAAAGGGGTAGCAATCACTTGTTTAATAGCTGCTCGATAGGCCCCTACTCTTGCCTTCCAGACACGCACGGCGCCGGCATTGAGCATCGCAGAGACTATCATAACCAGAAAGACACCAATGTACACGAGTTCTAACACCTGGGACACACTGAATACCTCCGTTGCTCACCACCTGTTACGGTGATCTGTCATTGGTTGTGAGTAATTAGGAAGGAAATGAGTAGACCCTTACAACAGCGTCTACGGACCCATCCCCCTAATACGCTTAATAAACGGCTCCCTGAGAAGATGTCCGACTCCTAACCCAATCGTCTCATCAGCCACGTCTCTCAACTCGAATGTTTTCTGACCGAGAGGGGGCTTGGTGAAATCCAGACCTTCTCTGGCACGTAGCCACTGCAGCCAATTCACGTGCTTGCCCAAGTAGTTGAATCCCCAATCCGTGATTTGCCCCGTAACACCACTGATAAAGGCATCTGCGCCCACTTCAAACCAGCTTACTTGACCTGTCTCAAACCAGTTGATGGTCATTCGGCGCGCAGCTCCACCAAAAGCTGCATTCGCGAAAGCAGATGTGTTCCATCCCCATTGCATAGAGCCTGCGATAGTGGCCCCCACGGCATTTCCGAGGTATGTTTGCCAACTGGATCGGGGTAGAAACACATGGGGTCCAAAGTCTCTATTAAGGTATGCAGTATAGGCATTTTGGGCAATATCGGATCCGTAGGTAGTGACATGAGCACCTATAATTGCCCAACGTATCTGTCCGGGCACGGCTATGGGGCTGAAAGGTACCAAGAACGATGCTGCCAGCAGTTCACCCCCAACGACTGCTTTGTAAAACTCCAGGGACTGAGGGGCAGTGGGATGCTCAAGGATATAGGCTGGGTCAAAGGGATGTTGACTGATGTATGCTGCAC
>JAHELX010000458.1 GCA_024643945.1 Anaerolineales bacterium | reverse complement strand
CGCCAGTCGCGTCGTAATACTCCATAATGGCGATATGCGGACCTTGCGCCAGATTTATATGCGTGACAAAGTCCCGGGGGGGGCCGTTCTGCCAGCCATTGATGACCAGGCGATTATCAACCCACAAACGCACGCCATCATCGACCGAGACAGAGAAGCGATAAATGCCGGCCGCCAGATCAAGGTTCGTGGTCCAACGGACTGAGAAATTATCAACTGGTATCTCGGGCGCAGGCGAGCCCATTCCCCAGTCAAAGTTGATGCCAGGATCAACCCGAACCAAAAGCGGGTAGCCTACCAGCCGATCCACGAAATACTCCCCGCGCCAACCGGTTGTTGTAGCCGATGGCGGGGTTGCTGTTGGCACAGGAGGCGCCTGTACTCCCGCTGCGTCCACTGCAGCTAAAGGTGAGACACCGCCGGTTAGTACAGCAGCCACTAATGCCGACAAGCCGCACACAGCAGCGGCTGTAATCACGACGAAGATGACTCTCCCGGTTGTCGAACTTCGGTTCCAGGCATTCATCTACTTACCCCTCTGTATTGCCTAGCTTCTCGACAGGCAGACCTTCGCTTCTGGGTGCCAGTCCTGATCAACCCGATAGCGCCTGACCATCCGATTCGATCAGGACTGGCCTTCGTCCTCTCACGTTCAAAAGTGGTATACTACTCATCCGCAGAGCGAAACTGCTTTAACCACCCCTCTACCTCGCCAGCGGCAACCTCGCGCGCCCCTAAGCCGAAGGCCAGGGCAACCGCGACGGCGATGGCGCCCAGCAACAACCCAAAGGCCAGGTTGACGACGTCGTTGGCAATCGCCGTAGCCCGCAACGCCATGGCTGCGGCCAGGAGGATAATGGCCCAGCGTGCCACCTGTGAGAGGAACACTCCCCGGCTGCCCGCCGTGCTCGCGACTACGTCTCGGGCTAAATTGGCCAGGTACAAACCCAGACCAAAGATAATGATCCCGAGCACCACCCGCCCGGCGAGACTCAGCACGGCAGCCACCAAGACGGCCACAATGTCAAAGCCCATTAAGCCAGCGGCTTCGATGACGGCAAAGAGCATCAGGCCCACCAACACCAAATAGCCTACCACTTCCGACGGGGTACGTTGGCCTTCGCCAGGTTCACTTCCCAGCCCTATCATCTCCAAAACCCGATTGAAACCGATGCTGGTCAACAGGCTGGTTACCAGACCGGCTACCAGCCGTCCGATCACGTAAGTGATGGCCAACACGATCATGGCCCCAAAGACGGCAGGGATAGCACCCAATAAGGTATTCAACATATTTGAAGCTGGCTGGGAGACGGCATCAATCTGAAGTGCCTCCAGACCGGAAATCAGCGCCGGAATCAGGATGAGCACGTAGATCACCGTACCCACAATCTGCGACAGAGTCTGGCCACCGTCAGCCGCCTTCACCCCGACTCGCTCTCCCAGCCTATCAGCCCCAGCAGCGATCAATAAGCCTGTCACAATCTGGCGCACGATGCGGGCCACGAACCAACCCAGCAGCACGACCACGCTCGCCGCCACTACGTTAGGCAGATAGTTTAAGATGTCATTGATCATCCCCTGGACTGGCACTAACAAGCCCTGCATCCCCAACGCGCCCAAAATAGCCGGTAGGAACAGTAGGAGCACAAACCAGTAGACGGCATCCGCCAGCGTTTCGCTCAGGGAAGGCTGGCGCCCCGCCTCAAGCCCGGCATCTTTAGTCAGACGCTCATCTAGCTTAATTGCTCCCAGCCCTTTCGACACGATGATCTTCAAGGCGGTGGCTATCAACCAGGCAACTACAGCCAGGACGGCCCCACCTAACAGGCCAGGCAAATAGTCGAAGATCCCATTCAACACGCTGTTGAGCGGCACAGTGATAATTGTCAGCCCCAACGCCTCGAAGAAGGCGATCAACACAAATAACATGATCAGGTAGTACACCGCTTTGCCGAGTACCGTCTCTGTTTGAGCCTTGGCCTCCTCTTCTTCCAGGCCAGCCCAGGCAGCGATGCGGTTGTCGATGGTGGTCCGTCTGAGTACTCCACGCACAATGGCGGAGATCAGCAAAGCAACTAACCACCCGACCACAAGGATGGCGACGGCTGCTACCAGACTCGGCAAGTAATTGCCAATAGTTAGAGCGAGTTGGTCGATTAACTGCTGCATGGCTTTTCCTCCCTCACTTGAATGATATCAACGATCACTGACTTGCTTCGGTAGATTTACCGGCTTCAATTGCCGGCGGATTAATATCGCATATTCACCTCCTCCTGTAGAATGACCACAAATTCGCCTATAATACCAATGCTATCACAAATGCCGGTGACAGACATCGGGCATTTGTTCAGTTTACGTACTGTACGAACATATAGTTTTACGATGGCACCCATTACGGTGCTCGACCCGGTGGGGCCACCGCCCGGCTGCCCTGCCCCGCCCCCCGCTCAATGTCCGGTGGCCAGTTCAGGCGCTTCAAGGCCAGCAGCCACCAGACGATGAGTACGGCGCCCACCCAGCTCAGCAGCGCCAATACCACGACCAGATAGTCACTGCCCCCCCGCAGGTGTGTCAGCAGAAAGAGCTCATACCCTAGCGGGAGTGAAGCCAAGAAGAAAAAGAGAGCCAACAGTGCCAGAACCAGGGCCAAAGGGCGCCGGTCGCCACTCCGGCCATCGTCGGTCACCCCCAGCCGTAGCGGCGGACGGACCAGGATCACCAGGGCCAGGCCGGAGAATACCAGCATGTGGGTAAGCGCCAGTTGGGCATAGCTCACTTGACCGCTCCTGTCATAGAATATCCGGTATACCGCCAGCGCCGCCAGGCCCATGGTCAAGGCTGCAGGAACCACGAACCGGGCCAGCCGCTGGCCCAAGCGCGTGGTGGGTAGCACGCCAGGCGTTGCCCACAGCGAGAGGCCTGCCGAGGGGAGTGTCAGAGTCAAGATGCCAATCAGGGAACCTTGCTTCGAAACATACGGAAAGCCCAGTCCAGTCCCTGCGACGACGAGGATAAGGAAAACCAGGTAGGACAACTGCGCCAGATATAGCTTGAGCACGTCAAGCAGGCCATTGACGATGCGCTGTCCCTTATCCAAGACCCTCAATAGCGCCTGAGGTGAGTCCTCGAGGAGGACAATGTCGGCCACTCCCAGCGCCGCCTGGCTACTGCTCTGACCCGCAATAGACAGATTGGCGTGCTGCATGGCCGGCAGGTCGTTGGGCCCATCGCCAACCACTACCACCGACTCGCCTTGCTCCTGCAGCACGTCCACCAGTCGACCAGCCTGGTCTGCGGTGACGTAGCCGAAGATGGTATTTTCGTCAGCAGCCTGGGTTAACGCTTCCGGACTCAAGCCGGCCAGTTCGGGGCCCGAGATGGTACCCCGCAGCCTATCGCCCTCCGGATACAGCCCCGCCTGCTTGAGTAGGGCAATGATCCGGCCGGGCGGTCCGGGTGAGAAGAGCTTGAGAGCGACGCCTCTTCTAGCAAAGGTTCGCATGGTCTCGATGGTCTCAGGTCGCAACTGCTTGGTGTAATGCAGGCGACACAGGGGGATCAGCTCTTGGGTCAATTGGGGCTGCCCGGCATCGTCATGCAGGGGCACGGGGCGAGGATGGTAGGCGAACAGGTATGTTATCTCCTCAACGGCCTCCTCGGTAGGAGCCGACTCCTCTGCTGGCGTCTGCTCGCGCCGCACGGCCCGGCCGACGCGGGCCAGCCAACGTTGGAAGCGATTTGGGCTCGCCCCATTCTCCTCTGCGGCCGGGACTGCGCCGGGTTTGGCCGCTTCCTGCTTGCCCTGGCCCGATACCGCCGAATTTGCATTCTCTTCAGGCGATTCATTGGATCGCCGACGGAGGAGGCGCCCCCAGGCAGGCAGCCGCGCTCTGAGGCCAGCCGGCCGCAATCGCTCGTTCTCTACCTCAACCGGTTGCTCAAGCTGCGCGGGCACCAGATGTCCTTCGAGAACATCGGCTTCCCCCAGGACGAAGACACCGCGCAGGTCGTCTTCGTCAAAGGTAACGGCGCTCCAGCCATACACCGCAAGAAAGGGAGCTTCTTCACGCACAGCGCGTCGTTCGCCCGGAAAGGCATCCGCCATAGCTTGCACCGCCCGGCTCCTGGCCGAGCTGCTGCGGGCGTAGTCTCCCAGGATTCGATGCAGCCGGGACCCAGTCGGCCGAAATCCGTTTTCCGGCACGTCGAGGGGCTCTACCTTGACACGCGTGCTGGTCAGGATACTCCCCTGGGCAATGCACAGGACCGTGACGTGTGCCAGGGACTCGATGGATCGGGCGCGGTGGACCAGCGCCCCCCGCCTGGCCAAATCCATTGTGCCTGAGGCGTAGGTCAGGAAAATCATGAAGAATAAGCCGGCAGGGGCCAGACTAAAGATGACGCTGGCCGCGCTGACGAACGCCTCGGTGTCCACGCCCACAACTGCGTCCAGCCGGAAATATTTGGATAGCAGCAGGCTTATCAAGGCCAGCGCGACGAGCAGCATCACACGCAGAATCCGGCGAACAATCCGTTCCAGAGGAGTCGGCGTCTTTTGGGCCGCCTCGGCATCAGCGATCAGCGTAGCCACCAGACGTTCGTCCCCTATCTTCTGGGCCAGGTAGGCGGCCCGTCCGGAGACGCAGAAACTCCCGGCATACACCGGCTCACCGGCGCGTTTAGTGATACGCCCCCCCGCGCCGGTGAGCATTGCCTGGTCGACCACGATCGGCCCCTCGCTAAGCAACTCTCCGTCGGTCAGGAACTGGTCCCCAGGCCCCACCACCAGAACATCGCCGCGTACGATCTGGTCGGGATCGATGCTCCTGGCCTGGCCATCGCGCATGGCTGTGGCCTGCGGCCGGGTCGCCCGCTCCAACCCTTGCAGCCTTTTCCTGATCAAGAACTCCCGGCCCACGTTCAGGCCGACGTTCAACGCAGAAACTGCCAGGCTGAACCAGGCGTCCCTGGGCCGGCCCAGCAGGAATTGGATGCCGGCGATCCCGAACAGGCTGAGATTAAATATGGTGAAGACGTTGTCCCGCCAGATGTCCCACGGCGAACGGGATGGTTGAAAGCGGACAACGTTGTCCACACCCTCCAGCCGGTGGGCCTCGGCCTCCGCCTCGGTTAGCCCACGCAGGGCCGGCCGGATAGTAAGCTGGGTAACACTTTCCTCTTCGACCGGCCCCTTGGGACGCCGCCTTCGCCAGAGTTCGACCAGCACGGCTGTCAGGATGGCGAGAGCGCCCAACCCCAGCACGGCCCGAAAGAGACGTCTCGTTTTTTCGTCGCCAGCTTGTTGGTTCATAACTTGACTCGCAGACGCCCGAAGCCCGGCGCGCACTATGGAACCCGCCCCGTGGG
>JAHELX010000457.1 GCA_024643945.1 Anaerolineales bacterium | reverse complement strand
GCCACCCCCTGAGGATGTAGCACTTCCTGAATAAAATCAGCGATCTGCCGGGTCATTCGCTCCTGCACTTGCAGACGCCGGGCGAACATCTCGACGATACGGGGGATCTTGCTCAGACCGACTACCTTACCGTCAGGAATATAGGCCACGTGGGCCCGGCCAAAGAAGGGCAGTATGTGGTGTTCGCACAGGCTGTAGAAGTCAATGTCTTTGACCAACACCATCTGGTCGTAGTCCACGTCGAAGAGGGCGTCGTTGATGAGCCTATACGGGTCAGTGTGATAACCGGCAGTTAGTTCATCGAACATCCGAGCTACCCGCTCGGGTGTTCTGAGCAAACCTTCCCGTTCAGGGTCCTCGCCGAGGTGAAATAGGATGTTTCGAACAGCCGCCTCGATGCCAGCCTTGTGCTCGTCGGCTTCGGCACCGTCGAACTCGGGGGTAATTTCGAAGGCTTCTTCCACGTCTTCCCAGTTTACGTCATGCATCGTAATTTCTCCTGTTAATCTAATGTTTGTTGGTTGTGGAGCTCGACGTCGTCGCGTCGGCGCATGCCGGCTGCCATGGGATCAAATCGCCGGGCGATATCCCTTAACGTCTGGCCGGTTTGTGGATGGATGTAATCCGGGGCGATTTCGGCCAGTGGAATGGCGACAAACGGTCGCTCCAGCACTTCGGGGTCCGGGATACGACGCCGGCCCACCTGCAGAGTGTCGTGATTGAAAAGCATGATGTCTATGTCAATCGTGCGCGGCGCGTTCTTATTCTTGGCACGAACACGCCCTAACGCTGCTTCAATGGACGCAATCGCTTCCTCGCGTAATGCCTGCGCCGACAGATCCGTCTCCAGCAACAGAGCAGCGTTCAGAAAATTGGGCTGGTCACTGAACCCGACCGGGCGCGTCTCCCACACGGCCGAAACCGCTCGCACGTACCCATATTGGGCCAGATGGGCCACAGCTTCCGGCAGGTGACGTTCCGGTTCGATGTTGGAACCCAGTGAAAGATACGCAAGGTTGGTCTGTTTGGATTTTAGCGCGTCAGACATTGTCCCGGCCTCGCTCGATGGTGACGCCGACGGAGCGGGCAAAGCGAAGGGCACCCGGTTTTTCTACCGTGACGTGGACTCGTTCCACACGCGGGTCGTCCAGACAGCTAGCGGCAATTTCGGCCGCCAGTTTCTCCACCAGGTAAAACTGCGAAGTTTCGACCAACTGGATGACGCGTTTAGTCAAGGTCCGGTAATTAACTGCCTGGTCTATATCGTCAGATTCGCCGGCCGGGCGTGTGTCCACATGCAGCACCATATTGATCAGCACGTCTTGCCGGTCCCGGCGTTCTTCTTCGTTGATGCCGACGATGGTCCTTAGAAGCAGGTCTTTAATATGTATCTGATCTGTCATGTTTGGTACCTCATAGCATAGTTGCCATAATACTAACCGACATCGAGCTGCAACGTGAAGCCCTCTGGCGATCATAGACTGTTAACTGTCATTATGACGTCCCCTGCGACGAGTTTCTTACCTGTTCACTTCATACTCCTGGGACGTATCCCAAGTGACACCTAACCTTGTGATTTGAGTATATCTGCGAATGCTTTCAGCTTGGGAAAGGTGACGTAGGCCTCTGTAGGCACATGTAACTGGTATTGCGCATCAAGATGCATTGAATCAGGCCCGGGTCTGGGTATAGTTCAGCTAGCAGGTGATGGGGGCGGAAGTAGTCCAGCCGGGCGCGGGTCGATGAGAAGGGGAAGTGAACGTCAATCAATACTTACGATGAGATACAGGGCACGCCACATCTATTTCACAGTTTTCTACATCATACCAGAGTTAGACAAGTCACACAAAAAAACCCTGGGAGCGCTCCCCGAGGGAATTAAGGATCGAGTTTTTTAGCTTGCTATTATTGGTATCCGGTAACTACTCAGCTACCCTTGCCAAGGTTGCGAATAACCTTGCTAACAGGGCAGTTTTTGATAGGCCAAGGCATTTTATCTCTGAAAACTCTCACCAAACCTTCGCAAGGGTTATCTGGACTGAGTAGTTGCGGCATCCGAATGATTTTCAGTTTTCCCGGAAATCATCTCTAGCGCCTACCATGTAGGCCACCAGATCATCTTTGGTAATCCCCATGTTCTGCATGTCGCCTACGCGCCGGCCAAGCCTCAGCACCATAACGCGGTTGCTGACGCTAAGAATGTCCTCCAACCTGTGGCTGATGATGATGACCGAAACCTGGTGTTCCTTCAATTGCTTGATGAGTTCTAGTACCTTCTCGATAGCTGACACCGACAGGCTGGCTGTCGGCTCATCCATAATGACAACCTTGGCGTTGAAAGCCGTGGCCCGCCCGATGGCGACGGCCTGGCGCTGCCCGCCGGAGAGCTCATTCACTTTCTGCCGCACTGACTCGACTTCGATCTTCAATCTGCCCAGTAATTCCCGCGATGCTTGATCCATCCCTCTTCGATTGAGAATTTGCAGCAGTTTCCCAAGCCCGCCTAAAGTACGTTCTCTGCCGAGAAAGATGTTGCCGGCCACGTCAATGTTGCCGGCCAGGGCGAAATCCTGATAGACCATCTCGATCCCCAGGTGCCTGGAATCCTCCGGCTTGGTGATGGATGCTTTTTCCCCTTCAAGGAGTATATCTCCTTCGTCGGCGACATAGGCGCCGCTCAAGACTTTCATCAACGTTGATTTCCCGGCCGCGTTGTCTCCGACGAGGCCCAGAACCTCATTATGATGGAGGGTAAGGTCAACCCCTTTCAAGGCTTGCACAGCTCCAAAGTTTTTACGAATACCTTTCATCTCTACCAATGGCTTCACGTTCATATACCTTACCTCCTGCAAGTTTCTGGTCACTGCCGAGCCCGAGGTGTCCTGGGTCCTCTGGGTGAAGGGACGGGTTTGATGAAGGCCCCTGGGCGGGCGAGCAACCGCCCACCCAGGGAACGTCAAATCGAAAATTACGGTGTCCAGGTGTGGGGGATGCCCAGTTGGGTGAGGGTGGCGTCGTACTCGGCCAGGTTGGCCTGGGTGACCACATCCACCCCGGTGTCCACGATCTTGTCGGCAGGCACGCCGTATTCGGCCATGCCGGCTTCGATGCCCTTCTGCGCCATCAGGGTCAGCAACTCGACGCTCTTAGAGCCCTGGAAGTACTCGCGTTGGGCGACTAAAACGTCGATGACCCCTTCCTGGAGGAAGGCGATGTGTTCGTCGGTGGCGTCGAAGCAGACGATCTTGACCTGGCCGACCTTGCCCTGC
This sequence comes from Anaerolineales bacterium, assembly GCA_024643945.1. Next base: position 2,129 of record JAHELX010000457.1, on the reverse strand, counting down.
TCCTTGACCGCCTTGGCCCAGGCCGGGCCGTTGTAGGCGTAGACGCCGAAGGCACCAGCCAGGTCGGGGTTGGCGACCAGGCTGGCATTGGCCAACTCGAGGGCGGTGGCCGAATCTTCCTTGTCGTTGTTGACCGGCTCGATCACGGTGATCTTAGCTCCCATGCCTTCGCGGAAGCCTTCCATCCGCTCCAGGGAGTTGAGAGCCGTCAACGAACCGGTGCCGAAGGCGACTTTGCCGCCATCAGGCAGCAACTTGGCCATCTCCTGACCGGCTACCACACCTGCCGCCTTGTTGCTGGTACCCACGTAGGCCAGCCGTACACTCTCGGGTGCGTCGGTGTCCAGGGTGATGACCGGGATGCCGGCATCCATAGCTGCCTTGATGGTGGCCTCCATGGCCTTGGGATCCGAGGGGGCTACGGCGATGCCGTCATAGCCCTGGGCGATGTAGCCTTCCATGGTGCTGATCTGGGCCGCCACGTCTTCCTTGGTCGGCACGAAGAAGTCAGCCTGCACACCCAGCTTGGCCGCTGCGTCCTTCACGCCCTTTTCCACGTTGGCCCAGTAGGGATGCACCGATTTCCCAATCACTGCGACCTTGATCGCTGCGGCAGCAGCCGGCGCTTGGGTCCCCATAAAGGCCGCAGCCTCCTCGGCGCTGGGGATCCAGATCTTCCATCCGGGCTCGATGAGGTCCGGGTTGGTGATCTCTACGAAGGTGGCGTCCTCGGCGTGCTTCTTGTTGGTGGCGTCCACGATGGCCGGGTAAGCCATCACGTTCCCCAGGTACTTCTCGGCTATCTTTGACAGCCAGTCGCCCTTGGAGATGATGTACTCCTGGGCCTCCTGTGCTGGCGGGGCTGCGGAAGCCAGTGGTACAAAGGTGGCCAGCATGGCAATAACCATGACTAAACTGAAGAGCTTCTTCATTACGGATTCCTCCTTTGTTAAAGCTTAGGACTTCACACTTGGCAAAAAGTGTTGCACTTCCTATTTCTCCCCTGTAAGTAGCCCTCCTTTCCTCAGTTGCCAGTACCCTTTCACACAACAGACCTGGACTTTTTGGGCCTACCGGTAGCTGAAAAGAGTCAAGATTAGTTTTTTTAAGGATCCATAAAAGAATAAGTTCCCGCACTACTAACCGTTTTCCCCACGAAATCCGCCACAAAGGCAGGAAGTTGTTTATTTACGGATCCTAAAGGGCACTAGCGCGCGCAGCGAAAGCCGATGTCGTCGTTAGCTGCTGTCTCACTGTTAGCGTTGCGGACAGAGGTACGTACGGAATCGGGCGTTTCAAACCAGGCGCCGCCGCGTAGTACCTTGAACTTTTGCCCGAAATAATCTGACTTATAGGTACTGCCGGGGTAAGGCTCATACCAATCGGCTGTCCACTCCCAAACATTGCCGGCCATATCCTCGGCGCCATACGGGCTGGCGCCGGCCCCAAAACTGCCGACAGCCGTTGTACCGCGCAGGCCAGCCTCCTTGGTATTGGCTTTTGAAGGGTCCCACTCGTTCCCCCAGGGATATGTACGCCCATCTGTGCCGCGAGCTGCCTTTTCCCATTCGGCTTCGGTGGGCAGCCGCTTGCCAAGCCACTCGCAATAGGCCACAGCATCGTTCCAACTGACAAACACCACCGGGTGGTTGTCCTTGCCCTTGGCTGCGCCGCGCCAGTTCTTGGTACGCCCTTCCTTTTCAGCGTCTGTCTGATAGCCAGTAGCCTCCACGAACTGGGCGAAATCGGCGTTGGTTACCTCGAATTTATCTATTTCGAAGGCCGGCAAGTCCACCTCGTGAGCAGGGGCTTCATCCTCAGCGCCCGTATCACTGCCCAAGGTGAAAGACCCGGCCGGGATCTCGACCATAATGTCGGCAACAGGTGGAGGCGTGGCGCCCTCTGTTGCTTCTGCTTCCGCCGATGTGGGCGCTGGCGTGGGAGTGGGCATGGGAGTCGGAGTGGGTGGCGGGGGCACAGGGGTGGGGGTGGGGAGCACCTGGAAAGAGGTGGGCGTGGCAGTCGGTACGGCAACGGCAGCCGGCGTGCCCGGACCTGTGGCTGCTGTGGGCGTAGGGCTGGTCTCTGCTGCTTTTTCGAGAGAACTGAAGTAAAACAGAGAAGCAGCA
>JAHELX010000034.1 GCA_024643945.1 Anaerolineales bacterium | reverse complement strand
GGGGACGGCAAAACGGGAACCTCGCTTCCTCGGTGAAGACAGGCTCCCGGGAGAAGGTGGTGCTGTTCAATGACACCTTCAACACCTATAACTATCCCCAGGTTGCCATCGCTGCCACCGAAGTTTTGAAAGCGGCCGGGTTTGAGGTTGTCTTGCCCGGTCACAAGTGCTGTGGCCGTCCCATGATCTCCAAAGGGCTGGTCGACAAAGCGCGGCAGGCAGCCCGGGACACCGTTGACCATCTGGCCCCCTTCGCCGAGCAGGGCATCCCCATTGTGGGTCTGGAACCCAGTTGTCTGCTCTCGGTGCGGGACGAGTACCTGTATCTGCTGCCCGATGACCCGCGCGTGAAGATCGTGGCGCAGCAGTGCTACACCTTTGAAGAGTTCATGGCCAGGTTAGCCGATGAGGGGCGGCTGGAATTGGAGTTCACGGGCGAGGCTCGCCACGTTTTGCTACACGGCCATTGCCACCAAAAATCATTGGTGGGGACCAATCCCAGCCAGCGTACGCTGACGCTGCCCCCCGGCTATACCGTGACCGAGGTAGATTCTGGCTGTTGTGGGATGGCGGGAGCTTTTGGCTACGAGGTCGAGCACTACGACATCTCCATAGCGATGGCTGAGCGCCGTTTGCTGCCGGCGGTACGCGAACAGAGCGAAGGGACCATCATTGCTGCCGCCGGTGTCAGTTGCCGCCAGCAAATTAAGCATGGCACCGGTCGGCAGGCCCTGCATCCGGCGGAGATTCTTAGGGCGGCGATGAATCAGTAGTGCTTGGAAGATTGGAAGGTTGGGGGATTGGAAGATTGAATGTGCCGGATTGCGGCGAAATGAGCAGGGGGACTATGTCAGGTCAGGAGAGCCTGTTCAAAATTTTGGACGCACCCAGGCCAGGACCAACGTTTGCCTGCTGCTTATCCACAGGTGTATAATGTACGTACGGGGGAGTGTCGGAATTGGCAGACGAGCGTGACTTAGGATCACGTGCCTCACGGCGTGGGGGTTCGAATCCCCCCTTCCCCACTACAGGTCCCGTGGCTTGTTTGGCCGAGCCTGCCCGTGTTGACTGGTAAGCACCAGTCATCGGGCAGTCGATGGAATAGTCGGCCAGGCGACAGGTGAACACGCTGGCGACACCCAGCTTCTAGCCCAAAATTAGAATTGTTGAAATTGCTGCATATGACTTGACATCCTTTCTTTGAGGCTTATAATCGTTCCTGTTCCCTGTATGTGACATAACGCAGATCATAGTGAACTTTCGTTTCAGTTTGGCATGGGTTGCTTCAGGATAAAATGTATATAGAACCGGTTACAACGTTACTTTGAGGTTGCCTTAAGGTTGCCTTAAGGTTGCCTTTAGTTTTCTTTAAAGACAACTATATCTTTTCTAGAGTATTCTGCAATTGAAAGATTTGAATGCAAGGTTGTGGTTTTATTCACTAGTACCCCATCACAGGGATTATGATATGATACAGATTACGCCCATGAGGCCGAATCTAACTTATCAAAATCACTTTGATGGGGCACTAGCTGTCACTGTCTCATATCCTGAACCTCCACAGTTCGTTGTCACTCATGTAGTAAACGACGCTCTGTCATGTCGCCCCCCGTGTTACTGATATCGATAATCGATAAATGAAAGGAAGTGTGACTACCGAATTCACTACCCACGTAGGTTATTCAAATTGCAGATTCCGCATATCGATTCAGGGCTTGTTCTAACGGATTTTGGGGTTGACGGCGGTAAGTACCATTTTTGAGCAAAGGCTGAATGCTTTATAGGAAATTATCTGCGAGAAACCACAATCCAACAGCTGGGGACTCGCCCTTTTTGGGCATAACCATAAAAAACGTTAGAACTAGATTTAGGAGGAGAACGAATGAAACAAAAACGATGGTTCCCGTTCATTTCTCTTGTGGTCTTGGTGAGCATGATTTTGGCGGCATGTGCGCCAGCGGCTACGCCGACCACTGCACCGGCCGCAGCGCCTGCGACCACCGAAGCCCCCACTGCGACCGAAGCTGCTGCACCAACCGCAGCGCCTGCGACCACCGAAGCCCCCACTGCGACCGAAGCCCCCACTGCGACCGAAGCCCCTACCCAGGCCCCGGCCGGGAAGGTCAGCATCATCATCGGCACCACCGACAAGATTGCCAGCCTTGACCCGGCCGACGCCTATGCCATCCGGGACTGGGAGGTAATCAAGAACACCGGCGAAGGCCTTCTCAAGTGGAAGCCGGGCACCGCCGAGCTCCAGACTGGCCTGGCGACGGCTATGCCCGAGATCTCCGCTGACGGCCTGACCTACACCTTCACGCTACGCGATGGGATCAAGTTCGGCGACGGCACCGACCTGACGGCGCAGTCATACGCCGAGCAGCTCAACCGGCTGCTCACCATCGGGCCTAGCTGCCCGAATGGTGTGGCCGACGCATTGGCGACGCCCTATGTGAAGAGCATTGAGGCGCCGGACGCCAAGACAATCGTCTTCACGCTGCTGGTCCCGATCGCCTACTTCCCGCAGATCCTGGCGACGGCCCCGTATGTCCCGGCCGATCCCAAGATCTTCCCCGCCGACCAGTGCGTCCTCTTCCCCGAGGCGCCCATTTACGGTGTGGGCCCCTGGTACATCTCGCAGTTCACCCCGGGTGAGCAGATCGTCTTCGAGCCCAATCCCTACTACAATGGCCAGCTCAAGCCACAGGTCGACCAGGTCATCGTCCGCTACTTCTCGGATCCTCAGACTATGGCCCTGGCCGTCCAGAACGGCGAGATCGACGCCGCCTGGCGGTTGCTTGGACCTGAGCTGATCGGCCAACTGCAGGGCGTTTCCGGCCTGCATGTCGGGGCTATCAACGGCGGCGGAATCCGGTTCCTGGTCCTCAACCACACTATGGCACCGACCGATGACCCCAACGTGGATAAGGCCATCGCCTCAGCCGTTGATCGGAATGAGATCGCCGACACGGTCTACGGCGGCAACGTCAGCCCGTTGTACTCGCCGGTACCGCCCGGCTTCATCGGCGCCAACGAGGCCTTCGATACCATGTACGCCTCGCCGAACCTGGACCAGGCCAAGAAGTATCTGGAGGCTTCTGGATACACCGCGAGCAACCCGCTCAAGCTGGAGCTTTGGTACCCGCCGGAACACTACGGCGCTTCGACGGCCGCATGGATGCAGATCATCAAGAAACAGCTTGAGGCCACCGGCGCCATTCAGGTTGATCTGAAGGCGCAGGAATGGAGCACCTACGTGACTGCGCTGACGGGCGGCGAATCGTATGCCGCCGGCGTTCTGGGTTGGTTCTTCGATTACCCAGACTCGTCCAATTACATGGACCCCTTTGTCTACAACGGGGGCGAAGGCACCAATGTCACCACAGCCCAGGAGGGCAGCAGCACAGGTACTCCGACCAACGATACGGCCAAACAACTGGTTGACCTGCTGACCCAGGCCGACACCGAGACGGATCAGGCCAAGCGGGCTCAGCTTTACCAGCAGGCGCAGGATGTTTACGCCGACCTGGTGGTGACGCTGCCGCTGTTCTTCGAGGCGGAGCACATCGTCTTTCGCGACAACATCCACGGGTCGGATCAATACCCCTCGCCCGAGACCCTGAACATCGGTCCCACCCTGGAATTCAACTACGCGACGCTCTCCAAGAGCCCGTAACGTCTAGCGTCCTAGATTGGGGGCGGGCATTGGACCCGCCCCCTCTCATATCTGTGAGAAATACGTGTCACCTATTGCTTTTATTGCTCTCATCATCGGCGTTCCTGCCCTGGTCCTGCTCGCCTATGTCTTCGCCACAGGCTCTACGGGGCTGCGTCGCTACATCCTGACCCGCATCGTGCTGACCTTGCCGATGGTCTTCATCCTCGGCACCATGGTCTTCTTCGTGCTGCGGGTGGTGCCCGGCGACCCGGTTTCGTCGGCCCTGGGCCCGAAAGGGAGTCCGGAGACTATCCGGCAGATCCGTGAGCAGCTTGGACTCAACGAGCCTTTGATTGTGCAGTATGGCCGCTTCCTCGCGGACATGATCACGCTTCACTTCGGGAACTCGCTCACCGGCGGCCATCGCCCGATCATCGACGAAATGAGCGAGCGCTTCCCGGCCACGCTGGAATTGGTTATACCGGCCGCGGCCCTTGCCCTGCTGATCGGCATCCTGAGCGGCGCTCTGGCGGCCTCGCGCCGTAAGCGTGCCCTCGACTATGGCCTGCGTATCTATTCTGTGGTGATCTATTCGCTGCCCATCTTCTGGCTGGGCCTGATGCTGCAGCTCCTTTTCGGGGTGCGGCTCAAATGGCTGCCGATCTCGGGCCGCATTGCTCCCGTGATCGGCACAACGCTACAGCACCGCACCAACATATATACGATTGACGCCCTGATCAGCGGCAATTGGCCGGCGTTAATTTCGGTCCTTCTGCACCTCGTATTGCCGGTACTCACCCTGGGGCTTATCCTCTCCGGTATTTTCGTGCGTCTCACCCGCATCAACGTGATCGAGACACTGCAAGCCGACTACATCTCCGCTGCGCGCGCGCGCGGTATCCGGGAGCGGGTGCTGGTCTATGGGCATGCTCTGAAGAATGCCATGATCCCGGTCATCACCCTCATCGGGCTGCAGGTAGCCATCCTGCTCGCCGGCGCCGTCCTGACTGAGACGGTGTTTTCGTGGCCGGGCATGGGCAGCTACCTGGTAGAGCGTATCTCCGCCCGAGACTACACCGCCGTGCAAAGTGTGATTACCGTGTTCGCTCTTCTGGTAGCCCTGATCAGCCTGACCGTCGATATCATCTACTCCCTCGTCGATCCGAGGGTGAGGTACTAAACTGTGGCTGTGACCAAGGAACGCCCCCCCGAAGCCCTTGCCGAAGCCGCAGCTTGGGAGGTTGAACTCCAACGGGTTGGCTTCGTGCGACGCATCCTGAACGCGCGGCGTTGGTATGGCGCCGACTGGTGGTTCGTCACCATTTCGGCAGTGATGGTGCTGGCCTTCATCGTGGTGGCCCTCTTTCCCAACTTGTTCACCCCATATCAGCCCAGCCAAATCGTCGGGCCCAGATTCCTGGCGCCTGGCGCCCATCCGGCCCTGCCGGTGCTGGTGGTACCGAAGGATTCGTCGGTCAACAGTTTGAAAGACCTGGCGGTTCCCGCAGATGCAGCGCGGCCGGCAGTGGCCGTGGTCCAGGGGGTGCCAACGGCCGGCGCCCTGAACGAGCAGGCGCAGGCCATCGACAATCAACTCAAGAATGAGCCTGGCGGCCTGCGCTTGCGGCCGGTCATTGAGCGCTTCCCTACGCTGGAAGAGGCCCTGCAGGCGGTCGTTGATGGAAACGCGCAAGCGGCAGTGGTTCAGTCGACGGAGTTTGAAACAGTCGCCGCACAGTTCCCAACCCTGCGCGAGGGCCAGAGCATTACGGGCGAGACCGCTACCGCGGGCGGCTTCCTGCTGGGAACCAATGACATTGGTCAAGACGTCTTAAGCCGCTTGCTGTGGGGGACGCGCATCGCCCTGCTCATCGGGTTCAGCGCCTCGATCGTGGCGTTGGTGCTGGGCGTGCCTCTGGGGCTCTTCGCTGGCTTCGTTGGAGGGACGCCTGATCGCCTGCTCAGCTTGCTGATGGACAGCATGTATGCCTTTCCCGGCCTGATTCTGGCGATTGCCATCACGGCTGTATTGGGCCCCAGCGTGCTCAACGTCATCGTCGCCATCGCCGTGTTGTACATTCCCACTTACTACCGCATCGTGCGTGGCCAGACCCTCTCCGTAAAGGAGGAGGTCTACATCGAAGCCGCCCAGAGCATCGGGGCGCGCAGCCTCGAAATCCTGCGACTCTACATCTTCCCCAACGTCATTCCGTCAGTGGCGATCATCTTTTCGGTGAATGTGGCCGACGCCATCCTGACCGGTGCCGGGCTCTCCTTCCTGGGCCTTGGCTTGCCGCCGACGATTGCGGATTGGGGCATTGACCTGGCGCGCGGCCAGCGATTTATCCAGACCGCATGGTGGCTGATCACTTTCCCAGGCCTGGCGATCGTGCTGGTGGTTTTAGCTTTCAGCATGATGGGTGAGAGTTTGACGGAGATATTCAACCCCAAGCTGAGGGAACGCTGATGCCTGACGATGTCCTGTATTCCATCCGCAACCTGACCGTTGAATATCAGACTCGTGTTGGGCCGGTAAGGGCGGTTGACGATGTGTCCCTCGACATCCGCCGCGGCGAAATCCTGGGTCTGGTGGGAGAATCCGGCTGCGGCAAGTCCACCTTAGGCAAGGCGCTGATGCGTTTGCACACCGGCCCGGCGCGCATTACCGGCGGTGAGCTGTGGTTCGATGGGCGCGACTTGATGACGCTTTCTGATCGAGAGATGCCGGATGTGCGGGGTGCCGAGATCGGGATGGTTTTCCAGGACCCCATGACCTCGCTCAACCCGGTCCAGCGCATCCTCGACCATCTGGTCGAAACGATCCACGCGCACGAACCGGAGGTCTCAGATGCGGCAGCGCGCGCCCGGGCCGAAGAACTGGTCGAGCGGCTGGGGATCCGGCGTGAGCGACTAAACGAGTACCCGCATCAGATGTCGGGCGGCATGCGCCAGCGGGTGATGATTTCCCTGGCGCTGGCACTGCGGGCCAAGCTGGTTATCGCCGACGAGCCCACAACCTCCCTGGATGTTATCGTCGAGGCCAAATTTCTCGACTTGCTTAAGGAGCTCCAGCAGGAATTTGGCTTGACCATTCTGCTCATCACCCACAACATCGGCGTGGTTGCCGAGGTCGCTGATCGAGTGGCGGTGATGTACGCCGCCAAGATGGCCGAAGTCGGCGATGTGCTCGACGTCTTCGTCGATCCGAAGCATCCCTACACCCAGGGTTTGCTGCGATCGGTACCCAACATCCGGTTGGACGGTGGTGAGCTCTACAAGATGGGTGGGGCGCCTCCGAACCTTCTGCACCCGCCCTCCGGCTGTTGCTTCCACCCGCGCTGTCCCTTTGTCATGGATGTCTGCCTGAGTCAAGAACCGGCCTTTGAACCTGTCGAGAGGGAGCATCTGGCAGCATGTTGGCTTTACCAGGAGGCTGCTGTCGGCCAGGAGAAGAGCAATGGTTGAACTGCAGCCGATGAGAGTCGAGACCGCCCCAGGAGGCAGCGCCACCAAGACAGGGGAACTGCTGCGCGTCGAGAACTTGCGCAAGCACTTCCCTGTGCAAAGCGGATTCCTCGCCAGCCTGCTCAATCGCGGGCACATCCCGTCCGTGAAGGCAGTCGATGGTATCAGCTTTTCCATCCGAAGGGGCGAAGTGTTTGGCCTCGCCGGTGAGAGTGGTTCTGGGAAGTCTACCGTGGGCCGCCTGGTTTTAAATCTTTTAGAGCCCACCTCTGGCCGCGTGATCTTCGACGGCATTGATCTGAGCACTCTATCAGCGGAGGAGATGCGCCATATGCGCTCGCGCATGCAGATCATTTTCCAGGACCCTCTGGCTTCGCTCAATCCGCGCATGACCATGGGGGAGGCCATTGATCATCCGGTGCAGATTCACCTTACGCATCAGCCGGAGGAACGCCGGCGGTTGGTGAACGAGATACTGGAAAAGGTGGGTCTCGCGCCGGCCCAGCAGTTCTACGATAAGTATCCGCATCAAATCAGCGGCGGCCAGCGCCAGCGCGTGGTCATTGCCCGAGCATTGGTGACAGTGCCGGACCTGGTTGTGGCGGACGAACCCATCGCCATGGCGGACGTAAGCGTGCGGGCGTTGTTGCTCGAGCTGATGATGCGCTTGAAAGAGGAGCTCAACCTCACCTACCTCTTCATCACCCACGATCTGGCTACGGCCAAGTATGTTTGTGACCGCATCGCCATCATGTATCTTGGCAAGTTGTGTGAGGTCGGTCCTCTGGCCGACGTCTACCAGCATTCCGGGCACCCTTACACGCGAGCCCTGCTGGAAGCCGTTCCAGTCCCCGATCCACGCCGCCGCCGCATCCAACCGATGCCCGCCGGTGAGATTCCCAGCGCCATCGATCCACCCTCCGGCTGTCGCTTCCACCCCCGCTGTCCCATAGCACGTCCGAACTGTGCGGTCGAAGAACCGGCCCTGCGCGAATTACGCCCAAGACATTCCATGGCCTGTCACTACGCAGAAGATCTCCTGGATTAGCATTCGCTTGAGATAGAGGCAAAAAGCGTAGATGACGAGGTAGGCTGTGAGCACCAAGCGCCCTAAGAATACCGTTCGCGAGACCGAGCGCCATCTCAACACGCGGCTCCTGCCTGTTTGGGTTGGCGTCTTTGCCATTCTTTATGCCTTAACGGGTTACCGCGGTTGGTTGGTGTTCTTCCTCGGCACCGCCGGGGCCTGGCTGCTGGCTGCGCTGTGGGTTCGCTCATTGGAACGGGGTCTGAGTATCGAACGCAAGATACATCTCGCCTGGGCAACGGTAGGGGATTCGCTGCACGAACAACTCAAGGTGATCAACAACAGTTGGCTGCCGGCCATCTGGGTCGAGATCGTAGACACCTCGGTCACGCTGGCGGCGCCTATCCGCCTGGTCTCTGACGTCGCGCCTCATGCCAGCCGGACGCGGCATCCGAGTCATCTCTGCAGACGGCGCGGGCTGTATACGCTCGGGCCCACTCGTCTGCGCACCGGTGATCCCTTCGGGATTTACACGCTGACCCTCCACGACCAGCATTCGAGTACCGTCTTAGTTACCCCGCCTCTCCTGTCGCTGGCGCAGCTCAGGATCTCTCCCGGGGGTTGGGCGGGGGACCAACGACGCCGTCGCGGGGCCCTCGAGCGGGATATCAGCGACGCCGGCATCCGCAACTACGTTCCGGGAGACAGCCTCAGGCGGATTCATTGGCATGCCTCGGCCCATTACGATACCCTGATCGTGAGGCAACTCGAGGCGGCGACATCCGGGGACTGGTGGATCTTCGTCGACCTGGACGCAGCCGCGCAGGCCGGGACCGGTCAGGATTCCACGCTGGAGCTTTGCATCGTGCTGGCCGCCTCCCTCGCCATGCGCGGACTGAAGGAACATCGCCGCGTGGGCTTGGCCCTGGCCGGGCCAGGGCTTGTCTGGCTGGAGCCGCGCGCGGATCCGGCCCATCGCTGGCGCATCTTGCGTGCCCTCTCTATGGCTGAGGCAGGTGGCCATTCTCTCGCTGGCCTGATGGCACTGGGGCGGCCAGTCCAGACGGCGACCTTGATTGCCATCACCCCAACGTCCGATCCAGCCTGGGTGGCGGCCGCCGGACGACGCCGTCGCGGCGGCAGTATGACGGCCCTGCTGGTCGATCCGACCGATTTCGGCAGGCCCATCGGCCAGGGCAGGGTCGCCGCCGCCCTGGCCCACAGCGGCATTCCCTACACCCGGATGCCCAGGTCGCTGCTCGAAGAAGCCTATTCGTCTCTCGGCCGGGGCGGCCGAAAGCGCCCCAGCGGGATCGAGAGCGGGGAGCGGTATTTGAAACAAGAGAGGGCGACTTGGCAGAGTATGGACTGAGGCGCCGCCTGTCCGATGCCTTCACGCGGGCCAGGCGGACCGAGAAGCTCGCGGCCCTGGTGCTTCTCTTGATTCTGTTGACGGCCGCCACCGCCGGTGTGACCACCGCCCTTAGAGGCCCTGATTGGGCCTCGCTCTGGCGGGGCCTACTTTTCGGGCTGCTCGTAGGCTGGGTGCTTGCCATTTTCCGACAGCCGGCGCGGCGAGCTGCGTGGATCGCCCTGGCGATCGGATTGATCTACACCCTGCTCTTTACAGGCGGCCTGGCCGGGAAAGTGCTGGCCGTGGCGGCCGAGCTCGTTCGCTTGGCGAGCCGCATCGTCACCTCCCCGAAAGGCGGAGGGGTCGATTTGACCTCGCTGGCTCACCTGTTGCAGGAGTTGTCCGCATCGACGGGGGTGGTCATTGAGCGGGTCCAGGCTTGGGTGGTGGCCTTGGTGACCGGCCAGCCGACTTTCGACCCGGTCGCCGCGGCGCTTGTGTGGAGCGTGCTGGTCTGGATTGTCGCGGCCTGGGCCGGCTGGGTGATCGAAGCCCGTAGGAATGCGCTGCTTGCCGCGCTGCCTGCGATCCTGCTGAGTGTGGGAACGCTCTCGTACGCGCGGCGAGCTTCCCCCGTGCTCTACCTGATGCTGGGGGCGACTTTGCTCCTGCTGGCAACGGTCCAACATGACCGGCGCGAGCAGGGATGGGATGAATCAGGCGTGGCCTATCCGGCGCGGAAAGGGCGGCAGATTGCCAACGCCGCCATCATCGCCACAACGGCACTGGTCTTGCTTTCCGTATTCGCCTCCTCGATATCGTTCCAGCGCATCGCGGCATGGGTGTCGGTGCAAAGGAGGCCTGCCGCGCAACAGGGCGGTGGCCTGGGGAAGTCTCTCGGGATTGTCCCCGGCAGCACCAGCGCCCCGGATGTCTTCGAAGCGGTACGTCGGCCCGGTTTGCCGCGGGATCTCCTTATCAAGTCCGGCCCCGAGCTTTCAGAGCGCGTCGTGATGACGGTGGCGGTCGAGGACCTGCTATCCATCTCCCAGGGAGGGCAGCCGCTGCCTTTGTATTGGCGCAGCTTCACGTACGACGTCTACACGGGGCGTGGTTGGCGTTCGAGCGAGACCGAGCAAAGCATCTATCGGGCCAACCAGCCCCTGCAATCAGACCACGCACTGCATCACATCCTGATCCAGCAGATAGTGCGACCTGTAGGAGGGGGAGGCGGATTCGTCTACGCGGCCGGGGAACCAGTGACGGTAAATCTCCAGAGCGAGGCCGCCTGGCGCTCGCCCGGCGACCTTTTTGGCATCCGGATAGACAGCGCCGTCCCCTATGAGGCCCGTTCCCTCATTCCTGTGGCCGATGAGAGCACCTTACGAGCCGCAGGGCAGAAATACCCTGATTGGGTAAGGCAGCGCTTCCTGGCTCTCCCGCCCGAGGTGCCAGGTCGGGTTAAGGCCCTGGCTATCGATCTGACGGCTTCTGAGCCGACACCCTACGACAGGGCGCGAGCCATTGAACGCTATCTGCGCACCATCCCCTATACGCTCGATGTCTCTCGTCCACCCCTGGATCGGGACGTGGTCGACTTTTTCCTCTTTGATTTACGCCAGGGATACTGTGACTACTATGCTTCGGCCATGGTGGTCCTGGCGCGAGCAGCCGGCGTTCCGGCCCGTCTCGCCATCGGCTACGCCAGCGGCACCTACAACTTGAAGTCAAAGCGCTTTGTGGTCACCGAAGCGGATGCGCACTCGTGGGTCGAGGTCTACTTCCCCAACATTGGTTGGGTGCCGTTCGAGCCGACCGCAGCCCGGCCGCCGCTGGAAAGGTCGCAGCTCCCTGCGCCTGAGGTGCCGCATGGGATGGCCTCTTCCGAAGAGACACCAGGTGCAGGACGGACGAAATCCATGTCATGGGGATGGCTCCTCTCGCTTGGCGGATTAGCTTTGGCGGGTACCCTGGGCGCAGCCTGGGCGGCGTGGGACGGGATCCGACTGCGCCGTCTCTCGGAGCAGGCGGCAGCGGTCGAAGTCTACCGGCGAATGAGACGCTACGGCACACTCCTTGCGGTGGCCTTGGAAGCGGGCGACACTCCCTATGAATTTGCCGCTTCACTAAGCACCCGGCTGCAAGAGCTGGCGCGCCAGGGCGTCGGTCCGGCTTTTGGGCTGCGCATGGTCCATGAGGTTCATTCGATTATCGACGGGATCGTGCGCGCCAGCTATCGCCCTTCTCAGCCGCAGGTCGTCCAGGACTCTCACGTCTTGTACCAGTGGCAGGCATTGCGCTGGCGACTGCGCCTGATGTGGATCCTGAAAAGTTGGGAGTCCTTGCGCCATCGTTTCAAGGGAAGATTGGCTGGCGTTACTGGGCAGAGTAGTGCCGGGGTTGAACAGAAGGAGTAGCCGAGATGGTGTCGAAAGGTGAAGTAAGGGGCGGGGCTGTTGGCGAAGTCCAGGATTTTGCCGATGCCGTGATCAACAACGTCGAGAAGGTGATCGTCGGAAAACGTCCAGCCATCGAGTTGGTGTTGATTGCGCTGCTGTGCGAAGGACACGTGCTGATCGAGGATGCGCCAGGAACCGGTAAGACCATGCTGGCGCGGGCGTTCGCAATCACGACGGCGCTCGAATTCAAACGGCTGCAGTGCACACCGGACTTGCTGCCGAACGATGTGACCGGGGTTTCAGTCTTCAACCAGAAAAAGCGCGAGTTTGAGTTCAGACCCGGACCGGCCTTCAGCAACATCCTGCTCGCCGACGAGATCAATCGAGCCACGCCACGGACCCAGAGCGCCTTGTTGGAGGCGATGGGCGAGAGTCAGGTCACCGTCGATGGCGTGACCTATCCCTTGCCGAGGCCGTTCTTGGTGCTGGCGACCCAGAACCCGATCGAATTTGAAGGGACTTTCCCCCTGCCGGAAGCCCAAATGGACCGATTCCTTATGCGGCTGAGTATCGGCTATCCGGACTTCGCCGATGAGGATGCGATGATGCAGATGCAGCAGTTGGCCCACCCCATTGAAGCCCTCGAGCAGGTCGTGGATGGGGAACGAATGCCTGAACTTCAACAGCAGGTTCGCCAGGTGCACGTCGTGGAGAGTGTGCGTCGTTACATCTTGAATCTGGTCCATGCCACCCGAGACCACCCCGCTCTGGCGCTTGGCGCCAGCCCGCGCGGCAGCCTGGCCCTCTTTCGCGCCGCTCAGGCGCTTGCGGCGTTGCGCGGGCGAGATTTTGTCATTCCCGATGATATCAAGTATGTGGCGGTGGCATGCCTGGCGCACCGCATGGCGATGAATCCAGAGAACGCCCTGGGTGGTGAGACCACCGCAGGGGTGGTGCGGGAGCTGCTCAAGCAAGTCGAAGTTCCAATGGCCGACGCGCAGAGCTAACTCTCAACTTGTAGGGGGCTTCTTACATCAAAGGTAATTACTCAGCCTACCCCCCCCGCAGGTTGCGTTCAGTGGGCATCGTGCGTCTGAATGGCCAAGTGTAGCGACGATCTCTGCTTTAGCCTTTGCCTAAACCTGCCCCGTGGGGAGGCTTTCCCCTGTGCAGCCCCGTGGGGGGGCTTCGCTCGGGACCATTGGGTGCTCCGGGAGGGTGAGCAGTTGCCTACAAAATTTGTTGTCAGTCAGGCAGGTGGTCCAGAACCTGCTTCATACGCTGCCGGTACTCGCGGAAGGCGGCCCGGCCTTCTTCGGTGAGGTGGAGCATGGTATGCGGCTTCTTGCCCTTGAATTCCTTCTCCACCTCAATGTAGCCCGCTTCCTCCAACTTGCTCATGTGCGACGACAGGTTGCCCCACGTCAGCCCCCTCTGGCGCATCAAGAAGATAGGGAATTGACTAACTTGCCAGATCATGGTACCATAACTTTATGGTAACCTGTCTCTAGCATAAAAGGATCAGCGGCGATATGCGCAGGGACGAGATCGGCCAGTTGGAAACCTGCCTCAATGCCGGAAAGGGGGGCAGTAGTCTATGTCTGTGTTAGGCCTGGTAGCCTTAGGGTTGGCTGGTATTTTTCTCCTGGTGGTGCTGATCGCCTTTCCCCCCGTCCGGGCGACCATTATGCAGATGCTAACAGGAACGTTCATCCTGTTTTTAGGGGGCACACTGGTCGCCCTGTTGGTGGTCGCCATCACTGGTATCAACCTTGATCCTTTCATCCGGCAGGCTGCAGTGGCGCTCACGCGTCACCGGCTTGTGGACTTTTTCACCCTGTTGCCACCGCAAGATCGAGTCCAAGATGTGCGATATGTGGAAACTGACGGTGATGGCAAGAAAGAATGGGTTGTCTTCTATCAATTCGACCTGGCTGATGGACGCAGCCCCTATGCCGGTGCCGTCTACGATTATGACCGGGGTGAGCCGCCGGTCCTCTTTCCGTACCAACTACTGCCGCCTGACCGGAACTACTTGAGCGAGGGGGCCATCCAGCTCGATCTTGAAGACATCGTCACACTGGGTGAGGTGCAGCCAATGCCAGAGCTACTCGTCTATGGCGAGATAAGTGCCCCCAAAGAGGCTGGCGGCAAAATCGCCACCGATCTCACCATCTTTCGGTACGTCCCTAACTCACTGCCGTGGGAGTTTCCCCGGGACGAGCCGCGTGCTTACCAGGTCATCGGCAACTTTCGGGGCGACGGGGGTGTCAGCTTCGACCTGAAGACTAAAAGAGTTACTGTGCGTAACCGGGCTGGCTACGACCGAAGCCAGCTCGCTGTCGAGACAGTCTACGCCTTGGACGAGGCACGTGGAACCTATATGAGCCTGGCTAACCCTGAGCAACTGGGCGCCCCCGCCTCATCCAAAGTGGTCTTTGCCTTCGGTATGCCCCCCGATATCCTCGACACTCCCTACCCCGAAAAGCTGGTCCTTGGTTTCTACGAATCGCTGGCACAGAAGCAACCAGCCATCGAGCCCAGCCAATTCCTCACCGGTCAGGCTCTCATTGAGTACAACCGAGGCAACCTGGCCTACTTTGGCTTTGGCAACGTGACCGGCAAAGTGAGCCAGGTGAGTATCACCCAACTCAGCTATGCTCCCGAAGTTGAGCAGATCAACCCCTCGATTACTGTCCTGGGTGAGGAACCTCGCTTCCTCATCGTAAGCGTCGACTTTGAGGCCCAGGTGGGAGCGAGTTTCACTCAAACCACTCAGCCCATTCAGTGGGTCACCACCATGGTCAACGGCAAATGGAGGATTGATCGCCGCCTATGAGGTCTGGCCGATTACAATAAGGCCGTCCATAGGACGGCCTTCGTCGTTCTGGCGAGAGAATTGACGCCCAATCTCATATTGTACCCAACGCACGTGGGTATTATATAAACAGTCTCGACTCAACCCAAAAGCCTATTGTCAGTCACTGTGCCCTGTGTTATACTCAAAAGGGTTTGTAAGTGGAGGACCGACCTCTTCAAGGGGCCAAGGCCGAACCGGGAACGCTTTTTTACATAACACCTTCGGTATATCTCCCATGTGGAGCGTGTCTGATGGAGGTGGCGAGTTTGCCAACCGACCACAACACACAGGCGCGTCTCTGGTCGCTGACTGTCCTCGACCGGATATCGGCGGCCGTCGGCCAGACCTTGATTCTGGAATCTGTGCTGGAGTCTGGACTGGCGACGCTTATTGAGTCTTTCGAGTTTGAGGCGGGGGCAATCGTGATGCGCCACCCCACCCATCAATTGCATCTGGCGTGCCAGGTGGGCGTCTTGCCGCCTGGCGTCAAGACTTGGCTGATGGACGAAACTGGAGGGGCTCGGATGATATACGAGCCGGAACCAGTGGTATGCTCCCACGATACCGCTCAGCATCTCTTGCCCCATGATCTGATTCAACTGGGGCAAGCGTTGGTCTGTGCTCCTATGCGAACTGAGGATGAAAGGCTAGGCGTAGTGATGTTAATGGCGAATCGGCCACGAGACCTTTCGCCGTTAGAACTCACGACCCTGGAGCAGGCGTCTGAGCGACTGGCGTTGGCGGTGCGCAACGCATTGCGTTATCGCCAGGCGTGCAATGGGGGAGAAGATCCTATGCCCCAAATTTCTTCCGACCGCGATCACATGCGTGTGTCCCTGCTCTACCAGGTTGCCCGAGAACTGGGCGGCCAGCTTGACACCGATCAGTTGTTGGATCAAATCCTGGCTCTGGCCCCGCGCCTTGGCGCCGAGTTTGCTTACATTATCATCGAAGAGAAGGATGGCACCTTGCATTTCAGATCTACCGCGCCAGGACGCGAGGAATTTGTGGGAGGTGTCGGCCGCAGGTTGGCGCAGCGCATGCTACAAAATGGTGTCGAGGGCTGGGTACTGGAGCACCGACAACCATTGCTGATCGTGGATACCCTGGCCGAGGCCCGCTGGTACAAAGCCCCCTATTTGCTCGAGATTGATCGATCGGCATTATGTGTTCCTTTGCATATGGAGCGGGTCGGTGCACGCGGTGCCTGGACGCTGACCAGTTCACAGCCTGGCGCCTTTCGCGTCGACGACGTGCCGCTGGCCGAATCGGTCGCAGCGCAAGTGGCCGTTGCATTGGAAAACACGCTCCTCTTCCGTGCCGAAAGTGAACGATCGCTGCACCTTTCTCTTATCAACGAGGTAAGCCAGGCTGCTGCTTCGATCTTGAGTCTGGACCTGATGCTTAGCACCATCGCTCAGGCCATCCAGCGCCGCTTTGGTTATTTGCGCGTCTCCGTTTTTCTGGTTGACGCCAAAGCAGGCGTGGTGACACTGCGTGGCCAGGCCAGTGCCTATGGCGAGGTTGTGCTAAAGGAGCACCAACAACAACTGGGCGAAGGACTGGTGGGTCAGGCCGCCCGGGAAAGCCGGACGAAACTGGCCAATGACGTGAGTAAATACCCAGGTTATCTGCAATTGGGTCCCGACGCTGGTACGGTTCGCGCTGAATTATCGGTGCCGATACGATTGGGAAGCAAAGTCGTGGGGGTCCTCGACCTGCAGAGCGCAGAATTTGATGCCTTCAGCCCTCACGACGTGACCACGATGGAATCGCTGGCAGACCAACTGTCTATCGCTATCGAAAACGCTCGTCTCTATGGAGAGATTCGCCAGCACATTGACGAGTTGACCACCCTGAATAAAATCAGCCAGGCTATCACCTCCACCCTGGACCTACAAGAGACATTGACCATCATCACCGATCATACCACCCGCCTGTTGGGAGTGGCAGCGACCTCGGTCGTCCTCTACGACGAGACTAACGACGGTCTGTTGTTCGCTGCTGCCTCTGGCGAGGGCTCGGATTTTGTGCGCGGCATGCGGTTGGCGCTGGGGCAAGGGGTTGTGGGTTGGGTGGCGCAGCAGGGCCAGCCAGTGCTGGTGCCCAACGTGTCAGAGGACTCCCGCTTTTTTGGCGACTTTGATAAAGAGAGTGGCTTCACCACCCGTTCGATTTTGTGTGTCCCGTTGCAGACCAAGGGCCAGACTATTGGCGCCATCGAAGCAATGAACAAAGAAAGTGGCCCTTTTGATGAGGAAGATCTAAAATTGTTGACCTCACTGGCTGCGCCGGCAGCCACTGCCATCGAAAATGCGCAGTTGTACGAGGCGTTGCGCCAGGGAATGCGCCGGCTGGAAGAGACCCAGGCGCAACTCGTCCAATCAGCCAAATTGGCGGCTGTTGGTGAGCTGGCGGCTGGGGTCGCCCATGAAATCAACAACCCTCTCACCAGCATTATTGGTTTCACCCGCTTGCTACTGGAGGACCTTCGTCCCGACCATGAGATGCGCGCCGACCTGGAGACCGTGGACCGCGAAGCGGCTCGCGCCCGCCAGATTGTGCGGGGATTGCTCGACTTTGCCCGTGCTGGCGATCCGGTGCTGGCCCCAGCCGATTTGAATGCTCTCGTCGAGGAGGCCGTGATGCTCGCTTGCACCCGCTCGGTGCTTGCGAAAATCTCTTTGGAGAAGGACCTGTCGCCGCTCCCGCCGATGATGCTCGATGCTAATCAAATTAAGCAAGTCTTGGTGAATTTGTTGAACAATGCCGTCCAAGCTATGCCAAACGGGGGTCGTCTCACCGTTACTACCCGACTTACTGAGCGTAAGGTAGACGAAGTTTATCGCCAAATGGCTGCGGTCTACGTAAGCGACACCGGCCTGGGCATCGTCTCCGAAAATCTGGGACGAGTCTTCGACCCTTTTTTCACTACCAAGGAAGTGGGCCAGGGGACCGGCCTGGGGCTTTCGGTCAGCTACAGCATTGTTGAGAAGCATAACGGCCGGATTGAAGTAGAAAGTGTGCCCGAAGAGGGCAGCACTTTTATCGTGCTTTTGCCAGTCAGTGACACCGAGTCGTGAATAGACGTGCTAGAATTGGGGACAAGAGACTGTGAACGAACACATTCTCGTGGTAGACGATGAACCCAGCGTACTCGCCGCCTGTGTGCGCATGTTGACTCGCGCGGGATACGTGGTCGAAGGGGTGGGAAGCAGCGAAGCAGCACTGGATCGGCTGACACAAGAGGTCTTTGATTTACTGCTGACCGACCTCCGCATGCCAGGCCAGGACGGACTTGATTTGCTAGCCGAGGCCAAGGAACTGGATCCTCACCTGTCAGTGGTGATGATTACTGGCTATGGGACGATGGACGATGCGCTGCGAGCTATTCGGCTGGGGGCCCAGGGATTTCTGCTTAAGCCCTTTGAGCCGGATGAGTTGGTGGAAGCAGTGCAAGACAGCCTGCGGCGTCGAGAACTGGTTCGTGACAGTTTGCGCCTGCAAACCCTGTTGCCATTGCTAGAGATTAATGAAGCCTTGCGTGCCACCGATGGTGCTTTGAGCCTGGTTCAGCGTATACTCGAAGTTGCCCTGCGCGAGACAGGCGCTTCACGCCTGTGGTTGACGATGAGAGATAGTACCAGCGGCAGACTTTCCACGGTAGCTTCTGTGGCCGGCCTTGACGGCGAGAGTATGCTGCTGCCGGCCTCGGTGCCAGAGCAAGTCTTTGAAACCGGAGAACCGGTATGGGTCGAGGCTGACGGATGCCTGCAGAGTAATCCAGCGGAGGCCCGGCGTGTGGTTGCCCTGTCACGCCCGCTGTTAATGAAAAATCAAGTAGTCGGCGTATTAAATGCGGAAAAAGCCCGCGACCTGCCTCCCTTTAGCCAGATTGGCCTGGAGTTATTGTCGTTGCTCAGCGGACAACTGGCTATTGCCATTGAAAACGTGGAATTGCATCAACGACAACAGGCATTACGCGCTTTTAATGAAGATATCATCCAGACGATGACCAACGGGTTAGTGGTAGTTGATGAAACGGCACAGGTGACCGTCTTCAACAAAGCAGCCGCCACCCTCTTGGGCTACGGGGCGAAAGAGGTGCTGGGAAAGTCCTTGCGCGATGCGATACCGGGCGTCTGCGCATTGTCCGACGTTATCGAGGCCACGTTGCATCATATCAGTGAAGCACCGGCCTCATACTCACCAGGTAACGGGGGAATGGGGCAGATGAGTTCTACCCCCTCACCCATCATCAGCGGCTCTCTGGATGAAGTGAACGTGCGCCACCGAGATGGCAACCTTGTGCCATTGGCGGTGAGCGCCTCGCCCCTGTGTAACAGTGATGGCAAAGTAGCGGGAGTTGTTTGTCTGTTTGAGGATTTGAGCCAGGCAAAGACCTTAGAAGCCGAACGTCGTCGGCTGGACCGGCTCGCGGCGCTGGGTGAGATGTCGGCCGTGGTGGCTCACGAGATTCGTAACCCGATCGCCGGTATCGCCGCTGGTGTCGAGTATCTGGGCAAGAGCATCCCGGAGGGCTCACCTCATAAGGAAGACATGGCTATGATCCTGGGTGAGATTGAGCGCGTCAATCGAATTCTAGAAGATATTTTAAGTGTGGCTCGCCCCTTTCAGCTTAAGTTCAGTACCCAGGCATTGCCAGATATTATTGAAGAAGTGCTGCATCGCTGCCAACCATCCATCGAGAACAAGGCGATTCACGTGATGCGTCGCTATGCACCGTCACTACCACAGGTACAGGTCGATAGAGAGCGAATGGAACAGGCGTTGACCAACCTGGTACTCAATGCAGTTGAGGCAATGCCTGATGCTGGGACTCTCAGCATTCACCTACGCATCAGAGGCCATTGGCTAACCATCACTATTTCCGATACGGGACCTGGTATCCCGCCAGAAGCGCAGCGGCGCATTTTTGAGCCCTTTTTCACCACCAAAACGCGGGGCACTGGTCTGGGACTGGCCATCGCGCGGCGGGTGATTGAGGAACATGGCGGCGCTATCGATGTCTCGAGCGAACCGGACAAGGGCACGACATTTGCCATCCAGTTGCCCCTTTCTACCCAAGGAGACGTATAGTCGTGAGTGCTCACCTCCTCATCGTAGATGATGAAGACACATTGCGTTACTTTTTGAAGCGAGTCCTGGAAGACGAAGGGTATCAAGTTAGCGAGGCTGCCAATGGCCAGGCGGCTCTCGATTTGTTGGCGTGCGAAACCTTTGATCTGGCCCTGGTGGACCTGCGTATGGCGGGTGTGGATGGGTTGGAAGTCATGCGCCAGTTCCGCCAGCAGTCTCCAGAGACCCAGATCATCATTCTCACTGCTTACGCCAGCGTGCCGTCAGCGGTAGAGGCACTGCGTCATGGCGCCCACGACTATTTGACCAAGCCGTTTGATACCGGGGAGCTACTGGTCAGCGTGGCCGACGGCCTGGCGCGAAGACGTGCACAGGCTCCATCGCTGACCAGACCACCTAGAGATCGGCTGACCTATGGCGATCTTACCCTGGACTATGATATGCATCAGGTAACCCGCTGGGGACAGGTATTGGACCTCACTCCCACCGAATTCGACCTGCTGGCTTGTCTGATGGAGTCCCCTAACACTGCTCTCGACGCGGTGACAGTGCTGCGACAAATCCGTGGCTACGAAGCCACCGAGAGCGAAGCCCGAGCTATTGTGCGCGTCCACGTACATCGACTGCGCCAAAAGCTGGAGCCAGACGCTACCAACCCCTGCTACGTCGTTACTGTGGCCGGCGGTCGTTATAGGTTTACCCCGCCCGTTGAGTAGACGTGCTCTTTTCCTCGG
This sequence comes from Anaerolineales bacterium, assembly GCA_024643945.1. The sequence continues at coordinate 274 of JAHELX010000034.1, read as the reverse complement.
GGGAATAACGTAATCCCTCTTTTGACAACCAAACAGGGCGATTTTCGTCACTGAGAGTAGCGCGCTTCGCTCCTACTCGGATGAAACTTTTGCGCGCATGTTGCGCCTAAAAAGGAGGGGTATTTTCCTGTATGAGGGCTACTAATTTGTCGTAGGTGGTGTCGAGCCATTCGGGGATGACACGCATGTCGGCGATGACCGACATGAAGTTCGTGTCGCCGTACCAGCGAGGCACCACGTGGATGTGAATGTGATCGTCAATGCCCGCACCGGC
>JAHELX010000456.1 GCA_024643945.1 Anaerolineales bacterium | reverse complement strand
TAACGTCAGGTTACAACATCATAAACGTCCAGGGGCCGAAATCTCGCCAGCTTATCAGCGGCCTGACAAACGTGGATATGTCGAACGAAGCATTTCCCTATCTCACGATGCAGGAGATAGACATAGGGTATGCGCTCGTTAAGGCATTGCGCGTTACATACGTAGGCGAATTGGGCTGGGAGCTCTACGTGCCAACAGAGTTTACGCTCCACGTCTTTGATATGCTCGTGGAAGCGGGTGCAGATGTGGGACTGAAACATGCTGGATTTCAGGCGCTGGACACGCTGCGGCTGGAGAAAGCCTACCGTGACTATGGCCACGATATTGACAATACGGATACGCCATTGGAGGTAGGCCTGGGCTTTGCCGTAGATTTCGACAAGCCCGGAGGCTTCATCGGGAGAGAAGCGCTCTTGCGGCAAAAGGAAGAAGGTGTTCTCAAGCGCCGTCTGGTGCAGTTCTTGCTGGAGGACCCAGAGCCTCTGCTGTATGGCGGCGAGCCAATCTACCGGGATGGGGAGCGGGTTGGTTACCTCGGGACCGGAGGGTACGGACATACGCTTGGCGGGGCGGTGGGCCTGGGCCACATGAAGAACAGAGAAGGCGTGACCGCTGATTTCGTCGAGAGCGGCAGCTACGAGATAGAGGTGGCGAGCGTGCGCTATCCGGCCAGGGCTTCGCTGCGCCCGATGTATGACCCGAAGGGCATAAGAGTCCGTTCCTGAAGCAATGACGTGGGGTTTCGCGTTTCTTGCGAACATCATCCGGTTTTAGCGGCAGAGCCGGAGGCGAAGCGGATAGGATAGGCGGTATGGGAATTGAGCAACGCGACGAGGCTGGAACTGCATACCACAATGCCTGGCAGATTGTCCAGAGGAGATGAGCAAATGTCCGGTGAAACACCTCAACTACAACCTATAGTCCCTGGCTACCATCTGCGCATCTTGAGCGATGAACAGTTGGGGCAACTTAAGGCGGCCACTTTGGTGATCCTGGAGGAGGTGGGCATACACTGTCCGTCGGAAAAGGCGCTGGCGATCTATGCCGAACACGGCGCGCAGGTGGATTTTGAAACCCAAATCGTCAAGCTCCCGCCGGGCGTGGTGCTGGAGGCGATGTCCCACGCGCCGCGCTTCTACACGATGGGCGCTCGCTCGCCGGAATACGACCTGAAACTTGATGGGACAGCTTATTACTGCGCCACCGATGGCTGCGGGACAAAGACGATCGACTTTGAAACCCGCAAGCTGCGCCCTTCGGTAAAAGAGGACGTGGCCAAGATGGCGCGCGTGGCAGACTATTTGTCGCCCATCGGCTTTTACTGGCCCATCGTCAGCGCGCAGGACTATCCAGCCACAGCGCCCCTGCACGAGTTGGATGCCTCGTTTAATAACACTATCAAGCACGTGCAGACTGAGACGGTGATGGGCGAGCAAGCGGCCCACTACGCCGTGGAGATGGCAAGGGTCGTCGCCGGGGATGAGGAGACGATGCGCCAGCGCCCGCCGCTCTCATCGCTGATCTGTACCATTGCGCCGCTGGCACAGGATGAGGGCGGGCTGGAGGCGGCGTTGGTCTTTGCCGAGGCCGAGGCGCCGGTAGGCTTCATGTCTATGGCCAACACCGGCTCGACTGCGCCCGCAACCATCCCCGGTACGATCGCCGTCGCTGATGCCGAGATGGTATCGGCTATGGTGCTGATTCAGATGGCCTACCCTGGCGCGCCGACTTATCACTCGATGATGCCGGGTATTATGCACCCACGGACGGGGGCCTATCTGTCCTCCGCCTCGTTCGTCTACGCGGTGGGGGTCGAACTGGCCCACATGTGGGGCGTGCCCACACTGGCCGGCACTTTTGGTGGGGATGCCCCAGAGCCCGGCTGGCAGATGGGTGCGATGGAGGGTGTTGCCACGATGTTGTGCGTGCTGTGTGGGGCGGAGACGGGAAGCGGGATGGGGCTGCTAAAGGGCAGCACGGTGCTCTACCCCGAGGCGCTGGTCCTGGATGCGGACATCTACCACCACATCCGCAGGGATCTCGCAGGCCTCGACATCGGCCAGGAAGAGCTGGCGCTGGACGTGATCGAGACAGTAGGGCCGCGGGGACATTTCCTTGGCCAGCGTCATACCCGCAAGCACATACGCAAGAGGGAGTTTTCTGACCTGACCGCCCAACTCAATGAGCGGGGCGGGTACCGAGACCCCATCGAGGTGGCCCAAGAAAAGACGAACTGGATTTTGGAGAACCATTTTCCCGAGCCGTTGGACGAGGCGAAGCAGGCCGAACTGGGGCGCATCCTCCAGGCGGCGGAGCGTGATCTGGGCTGACGCCGTCACGCTTCACGTTTTACGTTTGTCGCATTACGTTTTTCGAGGAGCCGTTAGGGTGCAGACAACCTTTTCCAAATCCTGGTCAACCCCCTTCCCGCAGGAACGTACCTTCTGGGATGACTTGGACCCAGATTATCTGTTTGGCTTCGCCAGCCATTTGAGTAGCATCGGCACATATGAGCTGGGCTTCCGCCCCAGCGGCACTAAGGCTGGGCACCGGGCAGCCGATCTCATCCTGGAGGAGATGCGCTCATTGGGGCTGCAAGATGTGCGCAAAGAGCCTTTCCCGGTATACGCCTGGGACTTTGCCGGAGCCAGCCTGGAGTTGAGCGGCTGGGAGGCAGTGCCAGCTTCCTCGTACCCGCCAACGCCCGGCACGCCCTCAGAGGGTCTCACTGCGCCCCTGGTTGACGCGGGGTACGGCACTGCGCGTGATTACCTGGGCCTTGACGTGCGGGACAAGATCGTCTTTGTGTGTTTCGACACCAAACGACTGCCCTGGGTAGATGTGCTGGCCCACGAGGCAGAGCTACACGGCGCGCGCGCATTGATTTTCTACTATCTCAACGGCTACGCCCAACACGAGTCGGGCCAGGCACTCAATACTCACGATGGCGCGGCGCGTCCTACCATCCCTATCCTTCAAGTCTGCAAGCGAGATGGGGCCCGGGTGGCTGAGCGGCTGACCGCAGACGGTCCAGTGCGAGTGACCCTCCGCAGCCAGGTTGAGACAAACCCAGAGGGGATAGGGCACAACGTCATCGGCCAGATTCCAGGACGCCAGGCAGATCGCTATCTGATTATCGGCGCACATTACGACGCCTGGTTCCACGGCTACTGGGACAACGCGGTGGGAGTGGCGGGCATATTGGCCATGGCCAGGACGTTGTTGGACCACGGCTATCAGCCCGAGCACACTCTGCTCTTTGTCGCCACCGACGCTGAAGAGTTCGGTGCGCCTGATACCCATTTCGACTGGCTGATCGGTTGCCACTCTATGCTGGGTGCTCACCCAGAGTGGCACGGACGGATAAGCGCCGCCTTCAACATTGACACACTGGCCCTTCTGGCACAAGAGCAATTGGGATTCATCAGCCCGCCGGAACTTTTACCCTTTCTCCAGGCGGCCGTTGGTGACTATGAGGTCCAAACCTTTCCCCAGTCGCCGCTCCAGGTCAAGCAGCAAGTGACTGCCTGGACTGAGGTGCTGACCTATGCCTATTTTGGCATTCCCCCGCTCCAGCCCAGGTTTGCGCTGGAGGAGGCCAAGCGCACCATCTATCACACCCAGTTCGATGATTCGAGTATTGTCCATCAAGCGCGGGCAACCGAGACCGTCCAACTCTATGGAGCGCTGCTGATGCGGTTCGACCGGCAGCCGATCTTGCCCTATGAGTTCACCCTGCGTACGCAGAGTCTGCGGGCCACGATCGAGAACTCCGCAAGTGAGGAGGGGGATGAGGAGTTAGCCGCCCTGAGGCAGGCATTGGACCGGCTTGAACAGCGGTCGCGAGACCTAAATCTTCTACTGGCTCCAAAGGATCAGACTGGGCTGGCGCAGGATGCCATCAACGATCGCCTGCGCCAGGCGGCGGGCTATTTAATCGCACACCTCAACTACCTTGATGCCGCAGCGCCCGAGGATGCCTTGCCCTTGCACGTCTTTTACGACCGAGACCTGCACGCCCTTGACGCAGCCTTGTCCCATCTGGCGGCGGGTGACGCCGAACAGGCCACGTCAGCTCTCAGCGACCACGAGACCGGCCTGCGCGGCGCCTGGTGTGCTCTGGAAATGAGCTACCCCGTCTACCACCGCCACGCCATCGGTGGGTGGAACCCTGGACGGCGGGATCTGTTCTGGGGCGAGGACCGCACGGCTATTATCACCGACGTATGGGCAGAATTGCACACGCTGCAGGACAAATTGGCCCGCGGCGTGACCGATTTCGGCCCTGAGGAATATACGCTGCGCGCCAAGCGCGAGTCTGTAACGACGGCGTACCGGTCCGCGATCAGGCAACTGACACACATCGTCGAAGAGGCAGCCGCCATGCTGCCGCTGTAGGGAGATAAACGCGAGAGGGTAGTCGGGAGTAAAGCCCCTGTCTACTGACTGCTGTCTACCGTCTACCACTTTTTGAGGAGCAGGCAATGAAAACTTTGTTGCAGGTGCTCTCGGAGGAAGAGCGGGCGCAGGTCCACGAGCGCACATTGGAGATTCTGGGCAAGACCGGCGTGCGGGTAGACACGGCCTGGGGTCGCCGGATTCTCGGGGATGCCGGGGCCGAAGTGGACGCGAACACAAATATCGTGCACATTCCGCGAGCTCTTGTAGAAGAGGCGCTGCACTCCGCGCCCAAAGAGTTCACGCTGGGAGCCCGCAGACCGGGCTGGGACCTGCAGATGAACGCAGGAGATTGCACGCTTCTTATCGATGGCGAGGCCATGTTCGTCCTCGATCAGGAGACAAAGGAGCGCCGGCCTGGCACCTTCGATGATTGGCTGGAGGCAACCCGCCTGATCGATACATTGGATGAGATCGGAGTCTACTGGAGTATGGTCGAGGGCGGCCAGGGCGATGGGACGCTGGCCGACCTGGTGACTTACTGGCAAACTCTTTTCCGCAACTTTTCCAAACACGTCCAGATTTCGACCACCAGCCCCGAGCACGCGCCATGGCTGCTGGAGATATTGCAGACAATTTTTGGCGACCAGGAAACCATCCGCCGCCAGCATCCCATCTCGTTCTTGTTGTGCCCGCAGTCACCGCTGATCCTTGAGGGGCCGTATACGGATGCCTACCTGGCGCTACTGGACTGGGATATCCCGGTGGTGGTTATGCCCATGCCGTTGATGGGGGCCACAGCCCCGGGCAGCCTGATTTCCACCACGCTGCTCGGTAACTGTGAAGTGCTGGCCACCCTGTGCCTGGTACAAGCAGCCGCACCGGGTACCCCCTTTATCTACGCACCTGCATTGGCCACGATGGACCCGCGCTCCGGGCGATACAGCGGTGGTGCAGTCGAGAACGGACTATTGGGCGCCGCCGCCACTGAGATGGCTCGTTACTA
>JAHELX010000455.1 GCA_024643945.1 Anaerolineales bacterium | reverse complement strand
GTGGGACTGGCCTCCGCCGGTAATCTGCTGCTGCTCAGCCAGGCTCACGAGACATACCGTGGGCCGGAGGGGGTGGACGATCCCGAGGCGCGGCAACGTGCGGCCCAGGTCCGCCGCCAGGAAAACCAAATCCTGGAGAAGCTCGTGCTTGTCAATGCCTTTAACGGCGTAGCCATCGGTTTGACCGGGCCGCTCATTTCGTACTGGTTTGCTCTGCGCTTCCACATCGGGCCGGCGGCTATCGCCCCGGTGATGGCCGCCACCTTCGTGCTCACCGGAGCCTCATCCCTGCTCACGGGAAGGCTGACCGAGCGCATCGGCATCGTCCAATCGGTGATCTGGGCGCGGCTGGTCGGACTGGTCTTGCTGGTGTTGCTACCGCTCATGCCGGTCTATTGGCTGGCCGCACTGGTCTACCTGCTGCGCTCGGCCTTCAACCGGGGCTCGTCGGGCGCGCGCCAGGCGCTGGCCATCGGGCTGGTGCGCGACGAGCGGCGTGGCCTGGCCACCAGCCTGAACGCCGTCTCGTTCCAGGTGCCCCGGTCGGTCGGGCCGAGCATCGCCGGCTATCTGTTGGACGCCGGCCAGTTCACCCTGCCTTTCTACGTCGCCGCAGTGCTCCAGGGCATTTACCTGGTGGCGTATGGGCGTGTCTTCCGCAACTATGAGCCGGGCCCGAAAAAGCCTGAGCCCCTCGACCGAGTCCATAACCAGTCTGGTACAGGTTAGAACCAAACTATTTTCCTAACAAGCTCTGCGGAGACCCGGGCGAAGCTAGAGTCCTGGCTCAGCGCGAATGGTTACCAACTTGCGGGCGGAGATGCGACGGTAGACGAGCTCAAAGCGGTCAATGGGGACGGCATCTTTTATTTCACCACTCACGGCGGCGACGTGGGTGACTTTCACGGGGAAGGGGTGTATGCCCTGTGGACGTCCACGCGCATCGATGCCTACCAGGAAACCCGCTCCCACTAAGCAATTTGGGAGAGAGCGTGGTATAATCTCTTGGGTCGTGACCAGACTCTGCCCTGTTGCGAGGAGATGCCATGCAGCCCAGGATGCCGTCGCTGCCAATAGTAGGCCTGGCGCTGGCCACGTTGCTGGCGATCGAGTGCTGCGCGCTGGCGCCCATCGCCAGGCTGATTCCGCCCACGGCCACGCCCATCGTCATCCTGGTGACGGCCACCCAGACGAGGACGCCGGTGCCGGCGCCCGCCACCCACACTCCGACGCCGATCCCCAGCGCCACGCCCATCCCGCTCCCCAGCCATTCCCCCACTCGCACGCCTACCGGCACGCCTCTGCTTCCCACTGGCATCCCCACCCCCACACCGCCTCCTTATGACTTCGTCGTCGTCCAGCAGCGTATGTGGACCAACGAGGAAAATGGCGGGGTGAGCCAGGATGGCACGGTGATCGGCTGCGGCTATGGTCACCAGATCTACGTGTGGGTCATCGACGCCGCCGGCAACCCGCTGGACGGGGTGGTCATCGGCGATCCCTTCAACAACCCGCGCCACATCAGCGGCGAAAAGGGGCCGGGCCACGCCGTGTACGATCTGCACATGAACGGCTATCGCCTGATGGTGGTGGAGGACACCGGCGCCGGGCGCCCGGTCACCAGCGAGCTCAGCCCGGTGATGAGCACCAACGATTGGGAGATCCCCATTCCCTGGCTGATCGGGGCGCATTATTGTGCGAGCGCGGAGGAGTGCCTGGCGCGCCGCGCCGACCCCAACCGGGTGGGCACCAACTCCCTGTGCTGGGGGCATTACTCGTACGAGATCACCTTCCAGCGGACCTGGTGAGATGTTCCGCTATCTAAAGTTAGATTTCGGGTTAGATATCGAGCAAGCCCAATCCTCGCGCCCGCGCAACTGCTTCGGTCCGGTTATGGGCATCCAGCTTCCCGAGAATATGGTTAATATGGCTTTTGACCGTCCCCACCGTGATCACGAGTTGCTCTGCAATCTCAAGGTTCGAAGCCCCCTGAGCCATGAGGCGCAGCACCTCCAGCTCGCGTCCGGTAAGATGTTCGCCAGATTCCAGGTAGGGTGCCTGAGAGGAGCGGGCCGCTGCGCCCGGCATGCCGATGACGTCCAATATCCGCCCCACGTAATCGCGGGAGATGCCGCGATTGGCGGCTTCGACGAGCAACCGGTTGAGAGCTGCCCCCTGGTCAAAGATGCGTAAATAGCCTTCGGGCTGCGCGGCCACCAGCGCACGCTCGAGGGCTACCCAGGTGCGTTTATTGTCGCCTTGTGCTCGCCTGGCCTGAGCCTCTAGTAGGGAAAGTTCAATTACGCGGTTCGTCAGGCCATGGGCCTCGGCCAGGTCAAGCTGCCGTTCCAGGTAGGACCATGCTGCCTGCGCATTGCCGGTGGCAATCTGGGCGCGGGCCCAGGCAAGATAGGCCAGATAGTAGGCCTCGGCGGCCCCCAAAGGACCCATTCCTGGCGGGGGCATATCCTCGCCGGGGGAAGGTGAGGAGGTCTGGCACCAGGAAGTTGCTTGTGCCAGTATGCCTGGATCGTCCGCTGCGGCCCGCAAGGCATGCATGACCCGCAGTGCACGCGCACAAAAAGCAAAATCAGGCCACGTCTCTTCCAGGCGCGAGAGGAATTCCACCGCCTCTGCCGGGCGGTCCTGGATCTCACGCAGGCGAAACAGCGCCACACACGCCGTCATCTGGTAATAGGGATTCATCCCCCAGATACGATCGAGACCGCGCAGGAGGTCCTGTTCCGCCTCTTCCAGTCTATCCTGCTCCAGGAGTATGCAGCCCAGCGCAATGTCCAGGCACCCCACCGCGGGCAGTTCTTGATCGGGGTAGGCTAACACTGCCGCAATGTCTGCCTTGCCTTGCCGGCAGATCTCCGCAGCGCGGCGCAATTGCCCCTGGTTGTGAGCCAGGCGCGCCTGGTGAAAAGTAGCCTCCACAACCCCAAAATAATTTTGACTTGTGAGCGACAATTGCCTGGCCTCTTCCATGGCCTGGTATCCCGCGACAGCGTCGTGAAGCGCCATGTGAGCATAGCCGATCGTAAGCATAATAGCCGAACGGGCGGGATCATCCTCGGACAACAAATCAAGCGCTCTCTGCGCGAGGGCGAACTGTTCTCGGGGGTCAACGGCCGGGTCCTGAGTCATCGCCGCCAGAACAGTACGGGTGGCGGCGGCCTGGCCGATGAGCAAATGAGCAAGCTGCCTGTCCTCCAGCGCAGCCGCCGCCTGCTCGACCATCTGCAACCGCTCTTCAATCCTGCCCCGGTTCTGCCGGCGATATCCGAGCACCAAGGCGTTACTCTGAAAGAGGCAGAGCGCCGGATGCACCCGCATCACCTCCTCCGGGAAAGCCGCGCACCACTCGTAGACGGTCGAAAATTCGCTGTGCATCATCATCGAGACGCCGTGCTGCTCGACTAAAGCCGCCGCATAGGTCCAATCCTGGGTCTGAAGTGCATGCTGGACCGCTTCGCGCAAGGAGCCGTGTGCTGCGTGCCACTCACTGGCCGCACGGTGCAGCGCGGCCACGCGCTCCGGCTGGGTCTTGAGGAGCCGGGTTTGCAGGAAATCTCGAAAGAGATGGTGGTAGCGGTACCAGTAGCCCTGGTCGTCGAGGGCCACCACAAAGAGGTTTGCCTGCTCCAGTCGCTGGAGAACTGCCTCACTGCCCAAGGGCCCACCCAAGATGGCGTCGCACAAGGGACCGCACAGGCGCTCAAGGATGGATGTAGACAGGAGAAACGACTGCACCTCCTCCGACTGGCGACTGACCACTTCTTCAAGCAGATATTCAACCAGATAGCGATGGCTGCCGGTGAAGGAAGAGATAAAGCTCTCTTTGTCCGAACGACCGGACAAGGAAAGCGCGGCCAGTTGCAACCCGGCAATCCACCCCTCGGTGCGCGCGTCGAGCGCAGTTACCATCTCTGGCGAAAGCTCGAGCCGCATCACCTCGTTCAGGAATAGCGCCGTTTCATCCGTTGTGAATCGGAGATCGGCGGCGCGAATCTCGATCAGTTGTCCCTGCACACGCAGGCGGGCCACACTTGCCCCTGCGCTGCGCGCAGGCGCAGTGCCAGGGGGTGGCAGCGGCGGGTCCGAGCGGCTTCCGATGGCGATGTGCATGTTCTCCGGGAGACGCTCCAGGAGAAAGGCAATCGCAGTGTGAATGGCCGGGGCGCCGACCAGGTGATAGTCGTCAAGAATCAACACACAGTCTCGGTCACTCGAAACAACGGCGTTGATGACGGCCGGCAGGATTCTCTGCAGGTCAATCTCGGGCGAGGACCGCAGGAGCTGGGCGATGTGCGCCAGCTCGGACATCGGGCCAAGGGCTTGCATCAAGCTGGCGACGAGATAGGAACCGAAGGGGATCGGGTCATCGTCGCTCGAGTCAATTGCATACCAGGCGACGGCGACCCCATTTTGCAGTAAGGACTGGGACCACTCCGCCAAAAGCGTGGTTTTACCGTACCCGGCAGGCGCGCAAACCAGAATAAGACCTGTATCAGTCTCGGCGCTGAGCCGCTCAACAAGATGCGTGCGTGGGATGACGCGCGCCCGCACCGCGGGCACGCGTAGCTTGGTGAGAATGAGGGGTGAAGCCAGGGTGTCCATCATCAACACTCATTCTACCCCAACCCGGCGATCATGGCGATTTCAACGAGATGAAGCAGTCTGTAATAAATATAACCTGGAATCTAACCTTTGATAGATGACGCGGGGAGTGGGTTAATGCTAAGATGTAGTCAGAGTGAAAATTTGGCATTTTACAAAGGAAGGACTATTCAGATGGAAGAAAAAGTTCTAGTGGCTTATGCTTCTAAGTATGGCTCAACACAGGAAGTGGCTGAGGCAGTCGCGGCGACGCTGCGCGAAGGTGGGCTTGCGGTCGATCTTCAGCCCATGCGGAAAGTGCGGACCCTTGCAGAATACAGCGCGGTCGTGCTGGGGGCGCCGCTCTACATCGGGCGCTGGCACAAGGACGCGCAGCGTTTTCTATCCCGGCACCAGGAAGCCCTCACCCAGAGGCCGGTGGCAATCTTCGCGCTCGGCCCATTTCATGATCCCACTGATGACAAGGAGTGGCAGGGTTCGCGCGCGATGCTTGAGAAAGATCTGGCGAAGTTTCCCTGGCTTACGCCGGTCGCACTTGAAGTATTTGGCGGCAAGTTCGACCCGGCGAAGTTACGCTTCCCCGATAGTTTCATTGCCAGTTTGCCAGCCAGTCCACTGCATAATGCGCCGGCCAGCGACGTGCGGGATTGGACAACGATCTGTATCTGGGCGAGCAACCTGGCCACGAAGCTTCTCTCGCCCGGCCACCTGCCCGTCCTGCCTGCACCTGAGGCGCAGGCACCCTGGCCCGCGTGGCGGAGCCACCTGTGCCGCGCCGACAGGTGCAGGCAGGAC
>JAHELX010000454.1 GCA_024643945.1 Anaerolineales bacterium | reverse complement strand
GGTTTTAAACCTTCGCAAGGATGTTCCCAACTAATTTTAGTCACACCCAAACTGAATAAGGAAGGCGATCCATGCAAAAACTGCGCTTGGTCATCAGAACTCTGTTTCCTATCATCCTGGTCATCTCCGGCTGCGCTCCTGGCACCGCCACGTTACCTGCACCCGGTCAGACAGCCGCCGAGGTCCAGCCAGCCCAGCCGAGCAGCACTGTTACGGCTGGCACGCCGCAGCCGACGGCCACGTTGGTACCTGTTGCGCCGGTCGTGCTACGTACCACGCCCGAACCCGGCCAGGAACAACCTCTTGACGCCCCTATCGAAATCACCTTTGACGAGCCGATGGATCGGGCTAGCGTGGAACAGGCTTTTAGCATCGAGCCCGGGGCCAAAGCTGGCGGCAGCTTCAAGTGGGTGAATGACCAAACGCTGCAATTCACCCCCAAAGGTGGTTTTGAGCGCGGCCAGAGCTATACAGTCCAGATAGCCACGTCAGCCAAAAGTCAGACCGGGCTGGAACTGCAGCGCCCCTTTATGCTGCGTTTCAGCACCGTCGGCTTTCTGGAAGTTACTGCTGTGCAACCCGCCGATGGTACGGCCGAAGTTCCGACCAACGCGATCGTGACGGTCCTCTTCAACCGCCCGGTGGTGCCTCTCAACGCCATTGGGAGTGGTGCCAGCCTGCCCAATCCACTCACCTTTGTGCCGCCAGTAACCGGCAAGGGCCAATGGTTGAACACTTCCATCTACCAGTTCACCCCGGGCAACAGCGCTTTTCTGCCAGCTACTCAATATACAGCCCGGATCATGAAGGGCTTAACCGCTGTGGACAATTCCGTGCTGGAGAAGGACTTCGTATGGACCTTTACCACCGTAGTCCCGGCAGTCGTGGGCAGTATCCCGGCTAATGGGGACATATACGTCAGTCCCACGCCGGTGATCAGCGTGACTTTCAACCAGCAGATGAACCACACAAGCGTGGAAGATAATTTCAGCCTGGTTAACGATGAAACGGATAAGGCCGTCCCAGGCCAGTTTGCCTGGACAGAAAGCGGCCTGACCCTGCCGGCCGGCGCTGAAAAGCCCCAGGGTTTCTACGGCGAAATCATCCAGGAAAGCCCTGGTCCGGCCAAAGTGGGCGTGGAAACGGTTGCTTTTACGCCGGCTAAGGCCCTGGACTTTGGCACTCTTTACCGCATCGAATTGCCCAAAGGCACCCAGGGGAAAATTGACCAGGCCGCGACTCAAAGTGTTTTCACCGCCACCTTCACCATCACCCCCTACCCGAAGATCGCTGAGACCAACCCATCAGACGGGGAGCAAGGAGTGGCTCCTGGACAAGGCCTGCAAATCACCTTCGACGCACCTATGAACTCGAAGAGCGTGGTCATTGGCAAAAACCTAGTTATTACCCCGGTTGTATCTGTCACCCAGGTTTATACCTATTGGTCCAATAGCGACACCCGGCTGGATCTCAACTTCCCTTCAAAAGCCAGCAGCCAATACAAAGTCACCCTGGGCGCAGATATTGAGGGACGCTACGGTCAAAAACTGGGCGCTCCCCAAATCATTACCTGGACAACAGGCGCGCAAGCCCCCCTGGTTTACCTGCATAGCCCAGGCCGTATCGCCACCTACAACGCTTACACCGAGACTGTGGCCTACGTAACGGTGCGCAACGTGAGCCAGGTAGATTTCAACCTCTATCGCTTGCCGAAGGATGATTTCATCAGCCTCAATGGCACCAATTGGTATGACGTCTGGGATAAATACCAACCCCAGTCTGACAACCTCATCAGCACCTGGAAGTTAAAAACCACGCCGGAACTAAACGACAATGCCCTTTACCGCGTGGATGTGGCTCGGGAAAGTGGCCTGGGTAACACTTTGCCCGCCGGCCTCTATTACCTGGAAGTCTCTACTTCGGCCGATGCCGTCTACCCGCAGGCCAGGCAAGCCAATTATAAGCTCGTCTCCCAACGCCAGATGCTGGTGGTCAGCAAGAATAACATTACCTTCAAGACATCTATCACTGATGCCCTGGCCTGGCTGACCGACCTGCGCAGCGGCCAACCGGTGCCAGATGTACCGGTTACGTTTATTGCCACCAATGATAAGAACCAGCCGGAGCCATTAGGCCAGTCCAAGACGGACGGCGAAGGCATGGCTCTGGTGAACTATGCGCGGCGCCCCAATGCTTACGAGTCGCGTTTGGCCTTTGCCGGTGATCCCGACCAGCCGGACGACAACTTCGCGGTCGCCGTCGGCAACTGGACGGACGGCATCGATCGTTACCAATTCAGCAACGTCACGGTTGAAGACTACCAACAGCTCTACGCCGGCTATTTCTACACCGACCGCGGGATTTATCGCCCCGGACAGACCGTCTATTTCAAAGGTATCATCCGGACCGACCACGACGCCTTATACAGTTTGCCGGATGTGACGCAGCCGGTGACGGTCACCGTAAGCGATAGCCAGGGCAAAGAGATTTTTAGCGACAAGTTGTCTCTGGACGAGATGGGCAGCGTAAACGGTTCGGTTGATCTAAGTGAAAGTGCAGCCCTGGGCCCCTATTCGCTTCAAGCCGTTTACGAAGCCGACAATTATTTCTACGGCAACTTTCTGGTGGAGGCCTATCGCGCGCCCGAATTTCAGGTGGAGACTACAACTGACAGGCCCCAATATGTGCAGGGCGACAAGATCCAGGTCACGGCCAATGCCCAGTTCTTCTTCGGTGGCCCTGTTTCTGATGCGAAGGTCCATTGGACTCTCCTCTCTGAGGATTACACCTTCAATTACCAGGGCCTGGGCTTCTACGATTTCACCGAGTATGACTACAGCCAGATCAACGCACCCACCTACATTAGCGGCTACGGTGAACAGATTGCCGAGGGCGACGGCGTCACGGATAAGGATGGCCGCTTCACCTTTGAAGTGACGGCCGATATTGCCGACAAGACAGCCAGCCAAAAGTTCACCTTTGACGTGACGGTGACCGACATCAGTAACCAGGAAGTGGCCAATCAGGCCGAGGTGATCGTTAATAAGGGGCTCTTTTACGTGGGCCTGCACCCGGAGCAGTATGTGGGCCAGGTGGATCAAGAAACCCGGACTGATGTCCTGGTGGTCGATTGGGATAGCCAGCCGGTGGCCAATCAAGAAGTCCAACTCGTCTTCAACGAGCACAAATGGTACAGCGTCAAGAAGCAATATCCGGATGGCTCCTTCTATTGGGATAACATCGCGCAGGACATTCCCGTCTTCACCACCACCGTCACCAGTGGCCAGGATGGGAAAGCGGTAGCTCCCTTTACCCCGAAGATCGGGGGCGTCTTCAAAGTTGTGGCCACCGCCACCGACCGTCGGGACAACGTAGTCCACTCCTCTACCTTTATGTGGGTAAGCAGCCAACACTACGTCAACTGGCAGCGGGAAAACAATGATCGCATCCAATTAGTCGCCGACCAACGCGAGTACAACGTTGGCGACACTGCTACCATCCTGGTCCCCCATCCCTACAGTGGCACGGTTCAGGCCCTGGTTACGCTGGAGCGGGGCGGCATTTACGACCATTATGTGACCGAGTTCAAAACTAATAGCGCCCAACTCAAAATCCCCATCACCGAAGAAATGATCCCCAATATGTACGTGTCAGTGGTGGTCTTGCAAGGGGGGGCCGAGAGTGGGTTGCCCAGTTTCAAATTGGGCTACGCCAACCTGGCGGTCAACGTCAGCAACAAACTGTTGCGAATCAGCCTGACACCTAATAAACCCCCTGGTCAAACCTACCAACCGGGCGATACGGCTGAATTCCAGGTCAGCGTGACTGACGCTCAAGGTCAGCCGGTCAAGGCGGAACTATCGCTGGCACTGATCGATAAAGCGGTCTTGTCGCTGGCTCCGGAGCCGCCGGGACAGCTCGAGAATGCCTTCTGGCACAGCCGGGGCCTGGGCGTGAGCACGGCCAGTGGCCTGACCCTGGCCATTGATCGCGTCAACCTGGCCGTGACTCCCGGGACTAAAGGCGGTGGTGGTGGCGCTTTGGGCCAGGGCTTTGGTGAGATCCGGCGCAACTTCCAAGATACCGCCCTGTGGGTTCCCGATCTGATGACAAACGCCCAGGGTGAGGCTAGCGTCAAAACTGTATTACCCGACAACCTGACTACCTGGACTCTCATCGCTGAGGGTGTTACCGGGGCTAATACCCTGGTGGGCGAGAGCAGGGTGGATATTGTCAGTACCAAGCCTCTGCTGGTGCAGCCCGTAGTGCCCCGCTTCTTCGTGGTTGGCGATGAAGCTCGCCTGGGCATGATCGTCCAGAACAATACCCAGGATTCTCTGGAGGTTGAGACTCGCTTTGAAGCCCAGGGCCTGACGATCAAACCTTTGGATGCCGCCACCCTGACGGTCAAAGCCGGCGAGCGGACCGAGGTGGAATACGACGTGACGGTCGGCGACGTCATAACAGCCCAACTCACTATGGGCGCCAAATCTATCGGGCACTCGCCGCAGTTGGGTGATGCCGTAGCCCTCAATCTGCCCGTCTATCGCTTTAACACGCCTGAGACGGTGGCGACGGCCGGGGAGTTGGCTGAAGACGGCACCCGTACCGAGGGCATCGTTCTGCCGGGCCACATCGATCTAACCCAGGGCAATCTGACCGTCGACGTCGATCCCAGCCTGGCCGCCGGCATGCGTAATGGGCTGAAATACCTGGAGGATTTCCCCTACGAATGTGTCGAACAAACCGTCAGCCGCTTCTTACCCAACGTGGTTACCTATCGCGCCTACCAGCAGCTCAAGCTGAACAACCCGACGCTGGCAGAGAAATTGCCGGGGCTGGTCAGCGTCGAGCTGCAACGCCTCTACAGCCAGCAACATGTGGATGGCGGCTGGGGCTGGTGGATCGCGGACGATAGCGATCCCAGCCTGACCGCTTACGTACTGTTGGGCCTGGTGGAGGCGCAACGGGCTGGCTTTAGCGTGGATCAGACAGTGATCGACAACGCGGTGCATTACCTGGAGGGCAGCCTGCTTGTCCCCAAGGATGTCACCAACTCTCAGAAAGCCAATCAGCAGGCTTTCACCCTCTATGTGTTGGCCGAAGCTGGCTCGGGCGACATGGGCCGCAACGTTACCCTGTTTGACAAGCGGCAGCAGCTAGACAGCTTTGGCCAGGCCTATCTGGCGCTGGCCATGTACGTAATGGACAAGGAGGCTAAGCAGATTCAAACCCTGCTGGACGACATCACCCATGCAGCCGTTGTCGACGCAACCGGCGCGCATTGGGAAGAGGCCCAGGTGGACTACTTTGCAATGAACACCGACACCCGCAGCACGGCCATCGTCATTGCGGCGCTCTCTCGCATTCAGCCCGACAACCCGCTGCTCCCCAACGCGGTGCGCTGGTTGATGAGCGTCCGCCAA
>JAHELX010000453.1 GCA_024643945.1 Anaerolineales bacterium | reverse complement strand
GTAGAACTACCAAACTTTCAGGAGTCCCCAGTGCCGGAGCATATGGAATCAAGCCCAGGCGGAAAGCCTGTTCCAATATACCATACTTATTTGCCTTATGCAATGCTGACCATTACGCTGTATTCTGTTCTTCCACCTCGGCAATGCTGCTCTCGCTGGCAACCGGTAGGGTGAAGGTGAAGGTAGCCCCTCGGGCAAGTCCATTTCACCAACTTTGACAGCGTTTTTCAAAGAGTTCGTTTTTCCTATTGAGTTTTACCACCATTTATGATATTCTGTCTGTGAAAGAATAACGCCCCTTAAGGTTTTATTAGCTTGATGAGACAGGAGCGACTTATGCCTGACGAACAACTCATGAGTATCAGGGACGTAGCCGATTTCCTGAAGCTCAATCAGACCACCATCTATGCCTGGGCGCAGCAGGGCATCTTGCCCGGGTACAAGTTGGGCCGCACCTGGCGCTTCCGCCCATCGGAGATTGAAGCCTGGCTGAAAGAACGCCGAAATGCAGAAGCCACCAAGGCCGTCACAAAGCAAACCGCAGGTGATTAGATGCTGGATGAATCCGCCCCAGGGTGGCCATAGGAGCATCCCAAAGTCTGACAAGGTCCGGTCTGATAGCCAGCGACCAAAAGGCCGCATCAAGGAGGAAGCGACTGAGTTCCACCAGGCTGATGTGAGCGATGGTGTGGCAGCCGGCGACGAAATCTCCGTTGGCGATATAGCGACCAGCCAGGGAATCGCCATTGGCCGTTACGCCAGGGCGGTCGTCAACAACGTTTCGGTGGCTCTGGGCATCCCTGCCTGGGGCATCATCGCGGCTGCTCTGATCCTGGCTTTCGGCCTGATGCTGGCGGCGGTGGTGTCGGTACGCCCGGAGATCTTACCGAGGGCGCCGACGCCGGTGGCCTTCGCCCCTGCCCAGCCCGATGAAACGCTGGTCATCGTCACCCAGTTCGAAGACCGCAGCCAGGGACAGAAGTCAGGCATTGACCCGGCTCAACGGATCTATCAGGCTTTGCTGAACGATCTGGCCGGACGCTCGTCCGAGATCCGGGTTGAACTCTACCCGGAGTGGGTGGGCAGTTCAGCGGAAGCCCGGGCGCTGGGCAATACCTATAACGCTACCCTGGTGCTGTGGGGTTGGTATGACCGGATGGGGATCACCCCCGTTGCCGAAGTGATTCAAACCGAAGACAGCGACTCGTTCTTTGGCCCTGAGCTAGACATCAGCGTGGAGGAACGGTTTGCCCTTTGCGTGCGCGAGTTACCGGTTCATTCTTCGTTCCTATCCCTATTCACGTTGGGGCAGGCCCATTTTCTGAAACATGGCGGACGGAGCTCCGATGAGGCGCTGGGTCTTTTTACGGCGGCCATTGAAAGAGCGCCGCAGGCATCGGAATGTGCCGTGGAGGGGATGACCCATCAGCCCGTCGCACCCAGTTGGGCCTACTATTACCGGGGAGGTGTTTACTATTACCGTGGGCATCTGGATCAGGCCCTGGCTGACGTGAACAAGGCCATTCAGCTCGACCCCGGCTACAGCCGGGCTTACCAGGGGCTAGGCACCATTTACCGCGCTCTGGACGACCTGGCGCAGGCCGAGGCGGCATATACGAAGGGCCTGGCGCTGGATCGAGACAACAAGGACAAAGCAATCCTCTACACCAATCGAGGACAGGTCCGTGCTGAAAATGACGACCTGGAGTCAGCCCTGTCGGACCTGAACCAGGCGCTTCGGCTCGACCCGACTTACGCCAGAGGTTATGTCTCGCGCTGTAAGGCGTACCGGGTGATGGGTGAACTTGATGCGGCACTGGCCGATTGCAATCAGGCGCTCGAATTCAGCCCGAATTACGCCTGGGCTTACAACGAGCGCGGGCTGGTTTATGAAGCAGCGGGCGAGGTTGAGAAAGCGCTGGCAGATTATGAGAAATCAACAGAGCTAGATCCTGATTATGCCTGGCCTTATAACAACCAGGGCGTCGTCCTGGCGAAGATGGAGAGGCTGGATGAGGCTCTGGAACAATTCAGCAGGGCAATAGCGCTTTTCTCTGATCCTAAGGATCAGGCCGTTGCCTACAGCAACCGCTGCAACGCTTACCGTCTGATGGAAGACTTCGATCGGGCATTGGCCGATTGCGAGCGTGCCACCGAGCTTGACCCAACGAACGTTAGCGCGTATGACCGTCGGGTATTGATCTACCGCGAAAGCGAGGATTATGATAAAGTGATGGATGACCTGAGCGTTGCCATCGAACTTGAGCCGACCGCTGGGCGTTACCAAAAGCGCGCTTGGGTTTATTCAGAGACAGGCAACTACCAGGCAGCCGTTACTGACTATGAAACGGCCATCAAGCTGGATCCCGGCGATGCAGCCGCTTATAACAGCCTGGCCTGGCTTTATGCAGATACGCTTGAGACCAACCTGGAAAGGGCTTTAGGGCTTGCTCAACGCGCCGTAGAGTTGCAGCCGGAGAATCCTCATAATCTGGATACCCTGGCCTGGACGTACTACAAGTTGGGCCAGAATCAAGAAGCGTTGGATATCTACGACAAAACCATAGAGCGTATCCCCGAGAAGGAACCCTATCTCTATCGTGGACGGGGGTACGTCAGGGCAGAAATGGGTGAGGTAACCGGTGCCATTGCCGACCTGGAAATGTACCTGCAACTGGCACCCGATGCGGACGACAGGGGTGAGGTAGAAGCACTCATCAGCGAGTTACGGGGTGAGTAACATAGACACCTGGCTTGTTCCCATGGTGGGGTAGGTGAATGAATTCAGTAGAAGATCCCAAACGTCCCGAGGCCGGCGATATCCACGCCGGCGACATCAGCGACAGCCAGGTCAACTGAAGGGAGAAGTGAAATGCCCCCCCAATACGAAGATTTTTTCCTGATTGTGAATGGGTCGCCGGGCGACTATACCGTCGAGGCGCACGGGCCTGGTGAAATCCGCATTCGTCCGGTCCCCTTTGAATATCGCGAGAGCGATGAGCTACGCGTCGAACTCAACTCGATCAAGGAGGGCTTTGCCCCCTCGCGCGATCGTATGCAGTTGGTAGGCAGCCTGCTTTTTGAGGCGCTCTTCCCACGTAAGATCATTCGGGCCTTCGAGGGGGCACCACGTGCTTTGTCCGATGGGGTAAAGCTACGCCTCAAACTGATCGTCCGGCCACCGGAACTCAGCCACCTGCCGTGGGAACTGATGTATGACCCGGACGAGGAGATATTCCTGGCAGCTCGTCTCTCTTATCCCATCGTGCGCTTCGTCGAGAGCGGTACGCCCGTGGCCTCGCTCCTGGCCAGGCGTCCGCTCCGGGTGCTGTACGTGCAGGCTAATCCCTCAGATACCTCTCCGCTCGACGCTGCCGCCAGCGAAAAAGCATTGAAGGGGGCTCTGGGGACGGATGCCGAGATTACCGTGGTGCATTCCACCACGCCATCGGCGTTGCGAGACATGCTGCGCGAATCCCCGGGCTTTCACATCCTGCACTACGACGGCCACGGGGACTTTGACGAGGAGAGTGACGCTGGACATCTTTATCTCCACGACGAAGAGGGAGAAAGCTACCCCCTCAGTGGGGAGATGCTGGCCACCTATCTGGACGGCAGTTCGGTCCGGTTGGTGGTCTTGTCGGCGTGTGAGACAGCGGTGGATTCAAAGCAGAAACGGTTCTCGGGGATCGCCTATCAGTTGATGCGCGCCAGCGGCTTGCCGGCAGTGGTGGCCATGCAATTCGCTATTCCCGACGACGCGGCCATTGCCTTCATCAAAGGATTCTACCAGGCCTTGGCTGACGATTATCCGGTGGATGCGGCCACCATCGAGGGACGCAAAGCCATCCTGGAGATCCTGGGTGGCGACGTAGGGGCTTTTGCCGCCCCCGACTGGGCAACCCCAGTCCTGTTTATGCGAGTCAAGGATGGCGACATCCTACGAGAAGAGATTAAGGAGGATAGGATGGGGGAAGGGAAAGAAGGGCACGTTGACACAGGTGGCGGCGCATACGTCGGCGGTAGCGTAGACATCGGCGGTGGTGACTTCGTCGGCCGCGATAAGATTGTGCACGGCGACGAGGTGCACGGCGACAAGGTGATGGGTGACAAGGTCGGTGGGGACAAAATCACTGTCGGGGATATCTCCGGCAGCACCGGGGTCGCCATTGGCCGTGGCGCCCAGGCGACCGTCACCCAAGGGTTGGGCGGTGAGGATATCGCCAGGCTCTTTGCCGAGGTTTATCAGCAGATTAAGGCCCGCCCCGAAGACCCGGACGTGGACAAAGCAGAGCTGACCGACACCGTCCAGAAGATCCAGAATGAAGTGACCAAGGGGGAGGAGGCCAACCCCAATAAGGTCGAGCGCTGGCTGAAGACCCTGGCTGGCATGGCGGATGACATCTTTGAGGTGACTGTTGCCTGCCTGACCAGCCCGGCGGCCGGCATTGCCAGCGTCATACGCAAGGTGGCGCAGAAGGCCAAGGCAGAGGCCGCTTAGAAAGAGTTCTTTCGTAATGGCCGACCTGTTTGAACGGTTCAACCAACTCGACCCAGAGCGGCAGCGGTATGCGCTGCAATCCCTGGCGCTCCACTTGAGTCAGGCGGGGCGGAATGAAGCCCTGTATACCCTGATTGATAAAGCGTGGATGGACGTCAAGCTCGCGCACACACTCTCCCACCGCGCCTTTGCCGAGGACCTTGAGTTAGCAATTCGGACGGCCTCCGCCGAGCGGCCGCCGAATATGGTCCAGGTGATGCGCGGCTGCCTGATCTACGCGACGCTGGGGGAACTGTCCACCAACGTGCCGCCGGAGCTGTTGGGCGTCTTGGCTCAGCTAGGCCAGGCAACAAGAGCGCGGAGCTATGCTGAGCTGATCCAGAATCGAGCTCAGAAAAGCCGGGCTTACCGCTTGATCGCTGAGGCGCTCGAGGCTCAAAAGGCGTTGGGTGCGGCCCGAGAGGTTATGGGGCACGCGCTGGAGACGGCTGAAGCCATGACCAATCGGGCAGAGAAAGCGAAGGCGCTGCACGAGATGGCCCTGTACCTGGCCCAGAAAGGCGAGAGGGAACGCGCCGCCCAGATGGCTCAAGGGGTGTTGGGGATGCTGCAGCCGGCGCAGACGATCCACGAAGAGCATGAGGATGAATCTCTGCGAGAGATGGTTCCCTTCCTGGCCCAGGTGGGCGAGGTGGAACGAGCCTTTGCGACGGTGGAAGAAATCCAGGAGCCGTGGATGCAGGAGGTGGCGCTGCGCGAGTTGGCTGTGGTTCTGGCCTTCCAGGGCCAGGTTGAGCGGGCGCTGGAGACCACTAAGGCCATCAACATGCCGTGGGAACGAGACCGGGCGCTGAGGGAGATAGCTCAGACCCTGGCTGAGGTGGGTGACCTGGAGGGGGCCATCAGGGTTGCCGAGAAGGCGTTGAAGGCAGCAGAAGCG
>JAHELX010000452.1 GCA_024643945.1 Anaerolineales bacterium | reverse complement strand
GGTTTACTGCGGACTTGACATTGGCACTGCCAAGCCGACGCCCCAGGAACGGGCGGCCGCCGTTCATCACCTGATTGACGTGGTGGACCCCGACCAGGTGCTGGGCCTGGCGGAATACCAGGCGTTGGCTTACGCAGCCATCAACGATGTGCTGGCCCGGAAGCGGGTCCCGTTCCTGGTAGGGGGGACTGGCCAGTGGGTGCGGGCGGTGATCGAAGGCTGGGGAGTACCCCGCGTGCCACCTGACTACGTGCTGCGCGCTGAGCTGGAAGCAGAGGCAAATCGTGCTGGCTCCCAGGCGCTCCATGCCCGGTTGGCCTCGGTAGACCCGGATGCTGCCGCCAAAATTGATTACCGCAACGTGCGGCGGGTGATCCGGGCGCTGGAGGTCTATCTGAAAACCGGGATTCCCATCAGCCAGCATCAGCGTGCCCAGGCGCCTCCGTACCGCATCTTGCAAATTGGCCTTACGATGTCGCGCGAGATGCTTTACGCCCGCGCCGACACTCGCATAGAGCGTATGTTGGCCGATGGCTTGCTAGCCGAGGTAAGGACGTTGGTGGACCAGGGCTATCACTTGGGGCTGCCGGCTATGTCGGGACTGGGCTATCGCCAAATGGGGCAGCACCTGGCTGGTGAGTTGAGCCTAGATGAAGCGGTACGTCTTATCAAAAAGGAAACCCGCCGCTTTATCCGCCAGCAATACAATTGGTTCCGGCTGGATGACCCGGCTATCCACTGGTTTGACGTCAGCGGCGAATATTACGCTGCGTTGCGCCAGGTGGTAGCGGCATTTCTGACTGATGGGGACTGAATCCACTGCGTGTTGTGTATTACAACTATTACCAAAGAGCTTCCACCTGGGCCCGGCTGGGTAGGGCCGGGATGGCACCGCGCCGGACGGTGGTGAGCGCGCCAGCCGCATTGGCGAAGCGGAGGGCGCGCTCAACGCTCTCTCGCTTGAAAGAGAGCCTGGTATCCAGCGCGTGTTGGCCGTTGGGCCAGAGGAGTTCGGCCAGCAGACCAGCTAAAAAGCCGTCGCCAGCACCAGTGGTGTCCACCGTGTCCACACGATAGCCTGGAATCTGGCTGAAGTCGGTGGCGGTGCGGTAGGCGCAGCCCTGGGCGCCCAGGGTGACGATCATCAGACGCATACCCTCTCCCTGTGAGGACTGCGCGCTCCAGAGAGCCTTCATCCCGGCTGCGAGATCCCGGGTGCCACTCAGGAATTCCAGTTCGTCCTGACTGAGTTTCACCACGTCGGCCCGGTCCAACCCCAGGCGCAGCCCGTAGCGCGCCTCGGACTCCGAGCCCCACAACGACAGGCGCAGGTTGGCATCGTAAACCCGTAGGGCACCCGCAGCGTGAGCGATGGCCAGCGCTTTGAGCACACCGCTGCGGCACGGTTCGGCGATGAGGCCGATAGAGCCGTAGACGATAGCCCGAGCTTTGTTGACATAACTTGGGTTGATATGTCCTGGCGACAGGAATATATCGGCGCTGGGGTGGCGAAAAAAGACGAAATCTCGCTCGCCCTCGGCTGTGAGTGAGACGAAGGCCAGCCCGGTGCGTGCCTTGCGCTCAAAGCCAAGCTGGCTGACGTCCACACCTTCGGCGGCCAGGGTATCGGCCAGGAAATGACCGAACGGGTCGTCGCCCACGCGCCCGATGAACCCTGAGGACACCCCCAGGCGGGCAAGGCCTACTGCTACATTGGCCGGCGCGCCGCCGGCTGCCTTCTCAAAGGCCGGCGCTTCACGCAGTGTTACCTCCGCCTTTGTCGAGACAAAGTCAATCAGCGCCTCGCCGATCGTGAGTATGTCTGGCATATGTCATCACCTCCGGGTTGATCCCCTGTTTCCATGCTCCGCCAGCCAGCGCTCGACCAGAGCACGCTCATCAGCCAGGGTAATGACTTCACCATCCAATCGGGCAGCGCGCAGGTGATCCAAAATCTGGCGATAGATAGGGCTGGGACGCAAGTTGAACTCGCGTCGCAGATAGTGTCCGTCAATGATAGGTTCCACATCGCGCAACTCTCGCTGGAATTGGGCCAACTGGGCGCGGGCGGTTTCGTCCTCACAGGCTAGCCAGCCGACCAACAGGGCTTCGCTGGCGAAGGGTGCCAGCAGGCGCTGAATCCGGCTGGGGCGGCGCGGTTGGTGAAGTTCGGGCAAGTGTAACTTGAGCGTTTGCACCTGATGCAGTGTAGATGCATCTTCGGTGCGTATACGCAGCCGGGCGATGATCTCGTCCAGTGCTTTTTCGGGCAATCGAAAGGTCAGCAGACCCATGTAGTGGATATCTGTGGGCTGCGTCCTCGCCCAGGGGGTATTACCCAGGCCAGTTTGCAACTCCGCGAGTCGCTGGACAATCCAATCGTCAACCTGTAGCTTAGAGTGAATCTGGCGTAGAACCCCCAATTGATCCAGGCGCAGCAAGGCGCGTTCTGGTTTCGCTTCGTGAAAGATGAGGTGCAATTCGTGATAGATGCGTTCGCCGCTGACCCGGTCGAGCAGGTCCAGGGCGTCGCGCAACAGCTCCTCGGTGCGCGCTTCGATGCGGAAGCCCAGGCGTTGCTCCAGCCGGACAGCTCGCAGAATGCGGGTTGGATCTTCCACAAAGCTCAGGCTGTGCAGCACCCGGATGAGACCTCGCTGCAGGTCGTTTTCGCCCCCGTAAAAGTCGAGCAGCTCGCCATAGTAGTCGGGATCAAGCTGAATAGCCAGCGTGTTGATGGTGAAGTCCCGCCGATGCAGGTCTTGTTTGATGGAACTGCGCTCCACTTCCGGCAACGCCGAGGGATGCTCGTAGAACTCGGTGCGTGCCGTGACGAAGTCCAGGGACGACGGGAGAGAGCCATTGACTGATGGCTGACGGCTATCGGCTAACTGGCTATCAGCGATCAACCACTTGGCCGTGCCAAATCGGCGATGGCTGCGTACACGACCCCCATACTGCCGGGCCAGCCGCCGCGCCAGGCGGATGGCGTCGCCTTCGACCACCAGGTCTATGTCAAGGTTAGGGGAGCCCAATAACAGGTCACGCACAAAGCCTCCGACGATGAACAATGAGTCCCCCTGTTCATCTGCCAGCCGGCCGGCCTCGCGCAGCAGGTTGAGTAAGGGTTTGGGGACGGCAGTCGCCAGCCGCTCGGCGATTTCGTCCGCCCGCGAGGGTCGGGGGGCCTCGGTCCAGAGTGTGATGAGATCGGTGCGGGTGACGATGCCGATGATTTTGTTATGTTCGACCACTGGCACCTGTCCCAGCCCTTCTTGGGTCATCAGGTGTTGCAACTTCTCGACCGAATCTTGGGGAGTGACGAAGAAGCGCCCCTTGCGCATAAACTGACGAATGGCACTACCTTCCAACTTGTGGTGCATAGCCTTGTCTATTTCGCGACGGGTCAGCACGCCCACAATCTCGCCATGTTCCACGACGGGGAAGCCTTCGTGGCCGTAGCGGGCCATCACCGCTGCTGCCTCGGCTACGGTATCGGTGGGGGCCAGGGTGTGGACGCCGTAGGACATAATCTGCCCGACGGTGGTGGAAGGTCGCACGTGCTGATGCAACGTGTCGAGTAATTGGTCATGGATCTGGGGCAGATTCACGCGGCGGATGAGCGCGGCCGCGGCCCGGGGGTGGCCACCCCCGCCGAAGTGGGCAGCGATGGTCCCTACGTCGATGGCATCGGTGGTGGAGCGGGCCACGAGTTGGGTATGATCCTCCATAGCCACCACCAAGAAGAGGGCGTCAGGCTCAAACAGGTCGCGCAATTTGTGGGCCAGGGTGCTGACCTCTTCCACATAGCCCTCGGCCTGGGCGACCGCGATCATAATTGTACGTCCCTCGATCTCATGAGTCTCGAAGGTATCCATCAGCCGGTCATAGAGGACACGCTGGCTTTCGCTCAGGGGGTAATTGAGGAACTGGCGAACCACGTCCAGGGAAGCGTTTTGTTCCAATAGCCACGCGGCGGCACGCGCGTCGCGGGGTGTGGTGCTGGCATAGGTAAGAGAGCCGGTGTCTTCGTAAATGCCCAGCAATAGAAGCGTTGCTTCGTTGGGAGTGATACGGATATGTTGGCGCTGCATCTGCTCCACCATCAGCGTGGCGGTGGCGCCGGTGTCTTGCAGGGTGGTTCTTGTGCCGTGAGGGAGGTCCCTTGACAGGGCGTGGTGGTCAATGACCTGGAACTGAGTGTCCTCATCCACTCCCTTGAGCGATGGGACGTGCTGGCTATCCACCAGTGTTACGCGCGTCACCTGGATGGTCCGACCGCCGGGCACGTCTTGCGGCCAGACGAAGGGAAACTCGTCCCAATACAGGTGCAGAAAGTCACGGACGTTGCGATTGACGCGACGGGGAATCACCGGCAGCGCAGCCGGATATAATTTGGCCGCGCCCAGCAGCGACGCAATAGCATCAAAATCGGCGTTGTCGTGAGTAATAATCAGGTGCATGTTTCAGTTCTACTTCCATCCAAAGCCGGCAAAAGGCGCACAGGCCAGGTGCGGTGGTTGGCTGACCACAGCGCTCGCAGGCGTGCATGGAGGGAGGAGAGGCCTGACGGCCGTCCAGAAAGCCACTCTCCTTGGCTTTGAGGAAGCTGAGGTAGAAGTTCTGTTTGGCCCCTGGCGATCTACGTTCCAGTTCGGCCAGCAGTTCTTTATGGGCGATGCTCGTAGCACCGAACGAATAAGGACATTCTTCGTAAATGTAATCAATGCCGCGCACCAGGCAGTAGGCGGCCATCTCCCGCTCGTACATACGGCATAGGGGTTTCACCTTGCGGGCGAATCCGTCACTTTCAGGCAGCACTGGCCCCTGGCGGCCCAGGTAGCCCACTTGCCAGGTCATCGTGTTGCCGAAGAGGACAGCTGCCTCGTCGTCCAGGTTGTGCCCGGTGACCAGCACTGAGTAGCCCAATTCATAGGCGATGCGATTCATCTCGTGACGTTTGATGAGTCCGCACACGGAGCATGGCTTGCCCCGCCCGCGTTGCACCCGCTGAGCCACTTCCGGGATCGACTCCCCGTAATTGTCGGGGATACTCAGGGTGTGGAGAGTAGGAAACCAGGGGGCAGGACTCGGGGAATCAGGACTCAGGGAATCAGGACTCAGAGAATCAGGACTCAGGGGTTCAGCAACTGGGACTGGCCGATTCCCCGGTTCCTGATTGCCTGAGTCCTTCATTCCCTGAGTCCCCGAGTCCTGATTCCCTGAGTCCTGATTCCCCGAGTCCCTGAACTTTCTCACAAACGCCTCGCACTTGCGCTGTGACGCGTCGGAATAGCCAAAGCCACCGTCAATGCCCAGGCCTAGATAGAGGCCGTCTGCATGATAGCCCAAGCGGAGCAGGATGTCCCACAGAGCCAGGCTGTCCTTGCCGCCGGAGACGGCAACCAGCACCCGATCTTCCTGCGTGAACATTTCATATTTGTGGATGGCCTTTTCGACCTGCGCCGG
>JAHELX010000451.1 GCA_024643945.1 Anaerolineales bacterium | reverse complement strand
ATCTGATGACAGCGGCATCCTTTTATGCTATACTGGCGCTGAGTACAAGCGTGCCTGTCCTGGCCATGCGCTAAAGTACACAAATTTATCAAGGGACAGGTCCATCCACGGAGAAGTATGTCGAGAACTTGAGGGACTATGTCATTCAAACCAGCCGGATCATCAAAACCGACGTTACCGGTGTCTCCTATGCACCCTCCTACGCATTCCCGTACGTCCAGCATGCCGGACGCTCCAACAGAAGCTTTGCCAGCCTGGTCGCGACCGCAGCCATCTCCTCACGGGTTGGACTGGGGGCATTGGGGCCTGGTTTTGGTGGCTGGGAGCCTGGCGCTGTTGGCTCTTGCCGCCATGGCAGCGATCACGTTGGCCTTACTCTACCGCAGCGATTTGATCATGCCTGGCGTCCAGGCGTTGGGCGTCGAGTTAGGCGGCAAGCGTAAGGCCGAGGTCGTCACTCTCTTGCAGCATAACTGGGGGGCCCGGACCGTCATTCTGGATGGCGGCGACACCACCTGGTCAGTCACCCCGCCGATGTTAGGCATGATGCTAGACGCGGAAGCGACAGCTCAGATTGCCTACCAACAAGGGCGTTCGCTGGCAACGCTCAAAGATGTGCTCAAGGCGAAAGGCCGCATCGATATCGCCCCTGTCTGGAGAATTGACCCCACCATTGCCGAAGCTAATTTGCAGGCTTTAGCGCCCCAAGTTGACGTGCTTCCAGTGGATGCTGGCTTGCAGGTGGTGGACGGACGTGTTGAAGCAACCCCGGCCGCTTCCGGGCGCGCCCTGGATGTGACGGCGACGGTGGCCTGGCTGGAACAGAATGAGGCCCAGGTCATCAACCAGGGTCGCTTAAACCTGGTAATGGTGCCGGTACAACCGGCCGTCACCGATACCAGCGGCGTTGTTGCCCAGGCCAATCAATTGTTGGCCAATTCACTGACCATTCAAGCCTATGATCCCATTACCGATCAGACGCAGATGTGGACAATTGGGCTGGACGTGTGGGGTGCGTGGTTGTCGCTGAGTATTGATCCCGATGTGTCGACCGGGCTCAATTGGGAACTGAATACAGAGAAAGCACGGACGTTCCTGGATGCGCAGGCGGCAGTGCTCGGCTCTGATCGTTATCTGGATTTGGGCGAAGGGACTACCGCCATCAAAGATGCCGTCGCGACTCACAGTTCAGATGTGCGCGTGCGCATTTATCACCACTCCCGGCAACACATCGTCCAGTCGGGCGAGACTTTGTCCAGCATCGCCCGCGATTACGGCATCCCTTACCCCTGGATTCAAGAGGCGAATCCGGGAGTGGGAGACGCCCTCTATACTGGTCAGGTCTTGACGGTCCCTTCGCCGGATGTGCTTCTGCCGCTGCCGGTGGTAGAGAATAAGCGGATCGTGGTCAGCCTCAGCCAGCAGAAAATGTGGGTTTATGAGAACGGGAGCCTCAAGTGGGAATGGCCGCTTAGCACCGGGATATCATCCAGTCCCACGTCGCCGGGTGTGTTCCAGGTTCAAACCCACGAGCCTGATGCCTATGCCAGTAATTGGAATTTGTGGATGCCTTATTTTATGGGCATTTACCGTCCGGTGCCTACCTCCGATTTCATGAATGGGTTTCACGGCTTCCCCACGCGCAATGGCTCCACCTTGCTCTGGACGGGCGACCTGGGTCACCCCGTCACGTATGGCTGCATTTTGATCAGCACGGAAAACGCCATATCACTTTATGAATGGGCGGAAGAGGGGGTTGTCGTTGAAGTCCGGCCCTAAAAGGGGATCCTCCTAACTTGACGTTCCCGGCATGTCTGCTAGAATCGGCTCTGGATCATTGGACTATCTTCAGTCTTGGGCGGATTCATAACTGTGATACGACTGGCGCTATGCTACCTCTCCCGCACCCTTCGGGCATTTCATTACATCTGGCAAGGCAATCATCCTTCTCCCAGGGGATTGTTCACTAGCTCCCATCTGGTATCGTACCTCTTGACCAGCTTGCTCTTGACCAGTCTGGCCTGGCCACTGGCGGCATGCAGCCCGCGGAAGCCGGCTGCGAACGGCAACGCACCCGAAGCAGCGAAAACCATCGAGAACAAGGGCTCTGACACCCTGGTTAACCTGGCACTGGCCTGGGCAGAAGCGTACATGAAGCTGCAGCCTGAGGTGAGCATCTCGGTCACCGGTGGCGGGTCGGGCACCGGCATTGCTGCCATGATCAACGGCACGGTAGACATCGCCAATGCCTCGCGGGCGATGAAGCCGGAGGAGATTGCTGCTGCCGAGGCCAACGGGATCACCCCAGTGGAATTCGTGGTCGCCCGGGATGCCATCGCTGTTGTCGTCCATCCATCCAATCCGGTGGACAGGCTCACGCTGCAGCAGGTCTCCGACATCTACACGGGAAAAATCACTAACTGGAGCCAGGTGGGCGGCGAGGACCGCCCTATCGTCCTCCTCTCCCGCGAGTCGAACTCCGGGACCTATGTCTATTTCCTGGAAAACGTGATCCGGCTGGGCGATAATGAGAGCGGCCTGCTCTTTTCGCCGGACACGTTGTTGATGCCCTCATCCGAAGGTATCAGCACCGAGGTGCGCCAGAATCCCAATGCTATCGGCTACGACGGTTTGGGCTACGTGACGCCTGATCAGAAAATGTTGGCCGTGGCCCGAGATGCCGCTGGACCTTACGTGTTACCCTCCGTTGAGACAGTCAACGATGGATCGTATCCTATCTCACGCCCGCTCTACATGTACACTGCTGGCGAGCCGACCGGGGAAGAGAAGGCTTATCTGGATTGGATCCTAAGCGAAGGACAAGTCCTGGTGTCTAAACTAGGCTTCGTCCCACTGAAATAGATTTTGCCTATGAAGAACGCACTGCGCATTCGCTGGACCGAGTTTGTCGTAGAAGCTTTCATCCGTGTGCTGGGCTTCTCCAGCATTGGCTTTGTGCTGCTCATCTTCTTCTTTCTGCTATGGGAGGGCATACCTGTCTTTCTCGATGTGCCGCTGAGCAACCTGTTCAGTACGCGCTGGTATCCCACTTTTGATCTGTTTGGCACATTGCCGCTGATTCTGGGCTCGATTCTAGTCACGCTGACTGCTGTCGTCATTGCCGTGCCGTTGGGGGTTGCTACTGCTGTCTTCGTGCGCGAGGTAGCGCCGGGCTGGGCGCGCGAAATTCTCAAGCCGATGATCGAAGTACTGGCCGGCATCCCCTCGGTAGTGCTGGGTTTCTTTGGGATGACGCTGATTGCTCCCCTCGTCCGTGAGACGCTGGGGGTGCCGACGGGGCTAACCGCCTTTACTGGTGCCCTCATCCTGGCCTATATGGCCCTGCCGACCATCATCAGCGTGGCCGAAGACGCCCTCGACGCGGTGCCCAAGGGTTACCGGGATGCTGGCCTGGCGATGGGAGCCACCCAATGGCAGACTATCTGGCGAGTTGTGGTGCCGGCCGCCCGCTCCGGCATCGTCGTGGCGGTGATGTTGGGCATGGGGCGTGCCATCGGTGAGACGATGGCGGTGATGATGGTGACGGGCAACGCGGCCCGCATGCCCCTTACCCTCGACTCCCTGTTTCGGCCCGCCCGCACCATGACTGCTACCATTGCTGCCGAGATGGGCGAAGTGGCCCAGGGTAGCACTCACTACCATGCCCTATTTGGCATTGGCATTATCCTCTTCCTTTTGACTTTTAGCATCAACCTGGCAGCCGCTTCCACGATCTTCAAGAAACGGCGGCGAGGAGGACTGCGCTGATGAACCGCTATCTGGCGCAGCGCCTCGGTTTTGTTCTGCTGAGCCTGACCGCACTGGTGGTAGTGGTCCCCATTCTGCTTGTCATTGGTACCATCGTTGTGCAGGGTATGGGAGCCATCAGCTGGGAGTTCCTCACCGCCATGCCCCGCGATGGGATGAAAGCAGGAGGCATCTTCCCGGCCATCGTTGGCACGCTGCTGCTTACCCTGGGCACCGCACTGGCGGCGATTCCGGTTGGGGTGGGAGGCGCTGTTTACCTGGCTGAGTATGCCCGTGACACCTGGCTCACCCGGGCCATCCGATTGGCCATCATTAACCTGGCCGGGATTCCATCCGTGGTATATGGGCTATTCGGGTTGGGCCTCTTTGTGCTCTTTTTGCAATTTGGGACGTCCATCCTGGCCGGCTCGCTGACGCTGGCTATTATGACGTTGCCTATCATCATTAGTGCCGCCGAGGAAGCGCTGCGTACCGTGCCGACCGAGTTTCGCACCGTCATCGTCAGCCTGGGCGGGACCCGCTGGCAGGGCATCCGCTACATTGTGCTGCCCCAGGCGTTGCCCGGTATCATCACCGGCGTCATCCTGGGGCTGCTGCGGGCAGCTGGCGAAACGGCCCCGATCCTATTCACCGTGGCTGCCTTCTTCCTGCCGCGCTTGCCCCAATCGCCCTTCGATCAGACGATGGCCTTGCCCTATCATCTTTACGTCATCAGCACTCAGGTGCCAGGCATGCCGCTGGAAATTCAATATGGCACGGCGTTGGTGCTGCTGGCACTGGTCCTTTCAATGAATATCCTGGCGACAACCATCCGCAGCTACTTCCGGCGGCGACGGCAGTGGTAACTATGACAGAGCCCAAGGTCCGCATCGAAAACGTCAGTTATTCCTACGATGGCAAGCCGGCACTGCGTGACGTGACGCTCGATGTGCCGGCTAACGCCATCACAGTCGTCTTTGGCCCGGCCGGCGGCGGGAAGACAACGTTGCTGCGACTTATCAATCGGCTCAATGACCTGGTGGAGGAATCCCAGATGTCAGGGCGCATTCTGCTGGATGGGCAAGACATCTATGCCCCCGGCATCAACGTCACCAGCTTGCGGCGGCGAGTGGGTATGGTCTTTGCCCTACCGTTGCCTCTGCCCGGCACCATTCGCGAGAATGTTCTATACGGCCCCAAACTGGCCGGTGTGCAAGATCGGGCCCGGCAGGAGGATATCCTTGTCCGCAGCCTCACTCAAGCTGCTCTGTGGGAAGAAGTGAAAGACCGCCTGGATGACCCGGCCAACGCACTATCGGGTGGCCAGCAGCAGCGATTGTGCATTGCCCGCAGCCTGGCCTTGGAGCCTGAAGTCCTGCTCCTCGACGAACCCACCTCCGGGCTGGATCCGATCTCCACCGGTAAGGTGGAAGAGTCCCTGTTCGAATTGAAGCAAAACTACACCATTGTCATCGTCCCGCACAGCATCCAGCAGGCTGCGCGTGTAGCCGACTACGCGGCTTTCTTCCTGATGGGGGAACTGATTGAACATCGGCCCGGCAACGAAATTTTCGTCACCCCTCGTAATCGACGCACTGAAGACTACATCACTGGCCGATTTGGATAGAGTTGAGACATGGCAGTCTCGAGTTAGTCGAAAGTTGACATAATGGAAAAGGTTAGAATAGAGAACCTCTATTTTTACTATAGCAATAAGCCTGCCCT
>JAHELX010000033.1 GCA_024643945.1 Anaerolineales bacterium | reverse complement strand
AAAAGACCTATCTTATTGTAGCGAAGGCGCGCGACAAGGCAAATCTGCTGTCAACAAGAGTGCAGTGGCCCTATCCCCCAGCGACCAGAAGCAATTAGGCCAAACAGAATACATACAGATCGATGACTTCTCCAGTACAGCTACAAGGGAATGAAGAGCACTCGATCCTGAAATTCCTCCGCCTCCGAAGTTGCCCACAACAGAAATAAGCTCTCGATCACCTGACCCAGAGGCACACGCCTCCGGAGGAACAAGACGCCCGGTATATGTCTACCCGCCTCAAAATGTGCTTGCAGGTGTATCGGTATAGTGCGCCGATTCTCGGTGACCAAGATGTAACCACTCTTCTCGATCCAATCGAGTAGGTCTGAGTCTGGTGTGCCTTTAACTGGGGCACCTGGTTGACCGATAGTCAATACACTAACATCGGGTGACAGGCGAAGCAATTGGTCCTGAACAGCACGAGGCACGTGCTCATCCAGTAAGAAACACAGACGTTTCATTCTTATGACTCTGGATGATAATCCCCCCGACCTTCGGCCGCCATTGCCATCCGTTGACTCTTAATACGCTCTCGCAGGCGCAGGACAAATTCCGAAGGGTTATACTCCTGCTCCTGCCACGCCTGGTCTGTATATCGTTGCCATGCCTCCAGGTAAGCATCTACTTTGGCTCGGTTGTGCAAGTAGTAGGTGATAGTTGCATAGACCTGTTCAAGTGAGAGGGTGCGATAGCGGGCTGCGATCTCCTCGGGACTGGCTCCTTCCAGATAGTCGTCCAGGATCGTTTCAATCCCTACCCGCGTGCCTTTGATACGGATATTATCCTCACTCAGAAACTCAAAATAGCTCTCTAACTCCACAATTGCCTCCGTCACGCCATCTCCCATCAGAGTAGCCTTTGGGCCACGATGTAACACCATGCGTCAGCTACTACTGCGATTCCCACTATCACAGACTTATTTTACCCGCCTTTGCGCACCAACGCAATCTGCCATGGAAAGCTATAGCCATGCCACACTATCCCCGCCTGGGCCGAAACCAGGCGACGGAAAGCGCGTCCACTGTAGTTGTGTAAGTGTTCGGGGTCATTGCCTAGAGCACGCAGGTGCTTGCCGCGCAAGAAGTTTGCCCCGCGAAAGAAGGGCTCGTGTGGCACACTGACCAGGACGTAGTCCCGGGAAACGCGCAGTAATTCGCGCAGGCCCAACGCCGAATCAGGCAGGTGCTCCAGCACCTCCAGGCAGAGCACCAGGTCGAAGCTGTGGTCCCGGAAAGGCAGGTGTTGAACATCGGCCACCTTCAGCGGCGACTGGGCCATGTGATGCGCCTGGCTCCAGGCCAGCGCGGCCAGGCTGAAGTCAACCCCAATCATCGCCGCCTGAACGCCACCCTCCCGCAATTCATGCATGGTGAAGCCCTCGCCGCACCCGACATCCAGGATACGACGCGCGCCGGTTCCCCTCACCAACTCCAGGATACGTTGGTGGAACCTTCTCAGCAACCACTGCTGAATCGGGTTGGGATTCAGGTGCTTTTGCAGGTTGCCGTAGCGGTCGGTCATCGGGTCACGTTCAGGGTTCAGCATGGGGGCAGAATCACATTAGCGTCAATGGCCCTCAGACTCACGGATCACCTCCTTGGCTCTACGCCGATTGGTCTCCGCCTGTACAGCATTCCGATCCTGAGGAGTATCTACCTCCAGTGCACCGTACCAACTCAGAATATCACCACCATACGCGTGAAGTTCAATCCGGCCCTGCCGCTCAACAAACACGACTTTGTCCCCTGGCTTCACACCTAGCCTATCTCTTACCGCTTTGGGCAAAACCATTTGGCCTTTGGAAGATATTTTGGTTGTCCAAATCATTGCTCCTATCCCCTACCTTACCGCTTTTCTCCTACCCTATACACGATTGTACAAGCGGTGACACTAACCGTCAACTGCGTGCGTCTTCTCCAATATTCGGTGAATAGCATACTCTTCGGTAGGACGGTAGGTGAAATAGCGTAGCATCTCACCCAGCAGGCCAATGGAAATAAGCTGGATACCCAAAATCATCGCCAACACCCCCACAATCAACAGCGGACGGGTGCCAATGGGGCCAATACCGACCATACCCCCCACCTCACGCAACAGCCACAGGAAGGCCAGGTACAGGTTGATGAGCGAACCGACAGCCAAGACAGTCAGGCCGACCGTGCCAAAGAGGTGCAGCGGGCGCTTGAGGTAGGTCGTCAAAAATAGAACGATGCCAAAATCGAGGAGGCCCTTCAACAACCGCCCGGCCCCATATTTGGATACCCCAGCGCGACGGGGATGGTGCTGCACCGGCAACTCGGCGATGCGAAAGCCATGCTGGTAAGCCAGCACCGGGATGAAGCGATGCAATTCGCCATACAATTTGACCGAGTCGGTCACGGTACGGCGGTAGACTTTGAAGCCGCAGTTGAAGTCGTGCAAACGTACGCCGGTGAGGCGGGAGACGACGAAATTGAAGATACGTGACGGCATGGTTTTGTCCAGGGGGTCCTGCCGGTTGACGCGCCAGGCAGCTACCAGGTCGTAGCCTTCGTCAAGCTTGGCCAGCATGGCGGGGATTTCGGCTGGGTCATCTTGCAAGTCGGCATCCATAGTGATAATGACCTGGCCGCGAGCGTGAGCAAAGCCGGCATTGAGAGCCGCCGTCTTGCCAAAGTTGCAACGAAACTGAATCACCCGCACGCGAGCAGGGTCGCGCCGGAATAGGACCTCCAGGATGGCAGGGGAAGCATCGGTGCTGCCATCGTCAATGAAGATGACCTCACAGGACTGACCCACTTGCTCCAGTGAGGTGACCAGCCGTTCGTAAAGGGGAAGCAGGTTGTCCGCCTCGTTCAGAAGCGGGATAATCAGGGAGAGCATTGGGTGATCCACGAGCTACCTCAATTAGCAGGCTGAACGGTGACACGTGTTAATGCAAAGCTGGTGCCCTGCGGGTTGTCTAACGAGTCGAGAAAATCCATACGCAAATCAGACCGCGGTTCGTACAGGCCAACCCGTAGCAAATAGTCTCCGGGAGGCACGTCGGCCGGCAGCCGGATGGCGTGACGATCGACAACGGTCTGCCCCACCTGCCAATGTTGGGTGGAGTCAGTGCCACAAGCCGGGTAATCGTCGGACTGGGCCCACAACTTTGATTCGCTCCCCTGTCCTCCGTCACTTACCAGGTGAACGAAGGTTTTGTAGGGGAGATTGACTACATCAACTGCCTGCCAGTATAGTGTGAGGACCACTACCCCACCTGGTCTGGCCCACGCGCCGTCCAAATCGTACCCCATCAGAGCCACTTTGTCGCGCACGTTCACGATGCGCGGATCGCTGTACTGATCGGCGATTTGCTGAAGCGCCGATAGACTGGGACGGAAGGTGGGTGGGTCGGGCAAGGGATTGGAGATAGCTGGCGACGAAATTTCTTCGTACGGGAACGAACTAAAGTCTTTGGGGAGGACAAAGGAGGTATAGTGAACTGGCTCAGGCCAGATAACTACCTCGTTGTCGCGCCCGATCGGCGCAAATTCATATACTTCAATTTGTAGGCGATCGCGATTCCAGACCTGCCCGATTTGTACGTAGTCACTCAGGGAGAAGTTAGGAAGCTCTTGCCCGGCTTCTTCGTTTTGCTGAAACTCGGCCAGGAAGTAATAGCGGGGGTAGCAAGGATTGCGTGGGAAACCCAGGGTGTACCAAAACAGATTGGAGCCCTGGTCATTGCTATCCCAGTCGCCCTGCAGGCGACCTTGCAGGTACAGGTGATTGATCATTTGCCAACCCAGGCGATGGGGCGCACCATACAGCCGGCGCGAACCAAAGGGGAAATTGGGGTCTTCCCAATATAGGAGACTTTTGTGCTCAGGGTAAGTGAGAATGTATTCGCGCCCGGCATCTACAAAAAGCAGGTGCTCGTAGTTGGCAAAGAGACCGAAAAGAAGGCACGAGATGGCAACAGATCCGGCTGTCGCCCAGTGGCGCCGCAAGAGCGCAGGCCCGCTTTGTAACGCAGATACCAGCCTTTTGACCGCCAATGCCGCCAGCAAGGACCAACCCGGGTAAATGATCTGAAGATGGCTGCGAGGATGATCTACAAAGAAGACATAGCCAATAAACGAGACTCCGACCCATACATAGACTGCTTTGACTTCGACAGGGGCAGGAGAGAATCCAACTAGCAAGACCAACAACAAGACACAGGCAAGCAAAGGTACAAACGACGTTTGAGCCGTTACAACCGCCAGCAGACCCACAACAAGGGCGAGGGCAATTATCAACCCCAACCCTCTAGCGCGATGTTTATCACGGAAAAGTCTGATCAGATCAAGAGCTATCGTCCCCACACCCAGAAGTGCGATAAAGGCCACGTAGTAGCGTGAATTATACATAACAGCGAACATGTAGAGCTCATCGAAGTTGTTGGCAGGCCAATTGGAAACACCAACCCTACGCGACAGGTAAGACGAAGTCTCTGTAAGGTGAGGGTGCGAAAAGAACGGGAGGTAGAAGAGGGCAACTACCACCAGAAAAGTGACACCTGCCCCAATCAATTGGGCTCCATCTGCTCTCCAGGCCCTCCAGCGCCAGCCGTAGCGCCGCCAGAGAAGGTAGCCAATCGGCGGCAGTATCAGGAGCATATCGTAATGAGCCAGCAGCCCTATGCCGACCAAAAACGAGCTCAGCCCCAGGTACTTTGCCCCTCCACCTCGATAGAAACGGTAGGCCGTCAGCACAGACAGGCCCGTCATCAGAAACGCAACCGCCTGATATTGAACGATACGTCCGAAGGCAAGAGACAACCCGTTAATCGCCAGAAGCAAGGCAGCGACCAGCCCTACGTTTCGACCCAACAGACGCCGGGCAAGAAGGTAATACCCCCCCACGCCAACTGTGTGCGCCAGTGCGAACGGGAAGCGCAACGTGAATGGCTCAAAGCGCCCTACCAGCAGGCCGAAAACTGCTGGCAACAGTACCTCGACTGGCCCCTTGGTGTGCTCAAAGAGCGTTTCCCGGCGACCAGCGATGATCGACACAGCCCGCAGCAGGCCATTCATCTCGTCGCCCCAGTAGTCGGAGTACCCCAACCGGGTAAAGCTGAAGTAGGCCGCTACAGCCACCGGGATGACAAAGAAAAGAAAGTCGAGGCGGGTGGGTGAAGGGCTATCGCCGGAGAGCCCAGGCCGCACCATGCCAACCACTGCCAGCGCCAGCGACGTGAGGCCGAGGACGCCAATCACTAATGGCGCCGACAGGCGACCGGCCGCGTACAACACTCCCAATGAACCCAGCACCGTTAAACCATAGCTGGTGCCGAAAGCCAACACCACCCGTTCCAACCTGTCTTCGGCAGTGAATCCAACGGCCTGGAGCAACAACCAGCCAGGCAAAAAGAAGGCCAGCAGAGTGGCTGCTACCAGGCGCATGGCGAAAGGTGTGGAAAACCAGACCCCCAGACAGGCGAGTATAGTCAACCCCAGCGCCAGGTATAACGTTCTGTGCTTTTGATATTGTAGACGCATACGCTGCTCAGATTAGGGCCAGGAAGTCACCACCTCAATTGGGTAAGACCTGCTAGAAGACAGCTCTTGCGCTCCATCCCCTCTGCCGTAAGTGAGCCCATCAGGTTCATTACGTCGCTTCATTTAATGGTCAAGGTTTCCAACAAGACGGCGGTATCACCATCGAGGGCAGACAGCCGCTCCCCGGTCTTCGGATTATACATACCTGCGATCAGACTGTATTCGCCGGCCGGCAAACCCAGGAACTCTACCAGATGCCGGTCGGCGACGACTTCACCTACAGCCCAGTCATCGGTGGGGATTACGCCCTCGGCCGGCACCCCGTCGTGCTGAGCCACCAGCGTCCCATCAGGACCAAGCAACTGCACGAACACCGTGTATGAGTTCTCCATCATCTCCTGTGCCTGCCAAAACAGGGTCACCCGCAAGCGCCCACCGCCGGTGATCGGCTCGGCAAACAGATCATAGCCCAACAGCGTGACCTGGTTACCCAGACCGACGTTCACCATCTTCTGCATCACCGGGATCTCAAACTTTCGCCGCCGCTCCACCACCGACACATCTCTCAGGGTAACCTGGCCGACTGCCGCCTGTGACTTGGCGTCGAATAGAGTCAATTGCAGTGTGTAGTCGCCAGAGGAGGTCCCGGCTGGCAATTCCAGCCGCCAGGGATCGCGCACGATCTCCCCGGTCATCCACCTGCTGGTTGGATAGCCGCTCATCACCGGCCGCCCCAGCCAATAGGCTGCCTTCTCCCCCTCCAGGTCAAGCAATTGCAGCCCGATCACAAAGTCCTTACCCACATCTGCGTTGGCCTGCCAGTAAAGAGTGAGCCAGTTATCATTGTTCAATACCAGTGTATTATCGGGTAGATCGAAGCCCAGCAACGATACCTCTGGGGACATTTTCGCCCCCAGTCTGTGTTCCATTGGCAACTCCGCCGCCGAGGTCGCCTTCGTCGGCCGCGCGACAGTTATTCTGTCACCACCGGAGGGCAGTGTGAAGTACCCCAAAGTTTCCTCACGGGCATGACTGTAGACCCCACTGTCCAAGAAATAGGTCCCGGGCGGCGTGCCGACCGGCACCTCTAGCATAACCTGGCTCTCCACAATTTGGTCGTCAGTGAGAGCGGCCTCTTCGAAGCCAGGCAAGGGTACAGTCACGCCCGCAGCCCATTCGTGACCGGCAGCATCAACAAGGTGCAGAAAAAGATCATCACCTGGGGCCATCCCTTTATTCTGCCAATAGAGCTTGACCGGCAGTGCATCGCCGGCAGCCGTTTCCGGGTCACCCAGGTCATATCCCAGGAGTATCGCCTTCCCGGTGAGCGTGCTGGGCCCGGCGAAGTATTCAGCCCGAGGTCCTGCATATATCCAGAGGTAATCCACACCGCCGAGGGTGACGACGTGATCCAGTTTCAGGTGTGACACATAGTTCAGTAGAGCGGGCTCAATTTTCTGAAGTTGAAGATGGGTTCTGCGTATAATGAGATAATCGGCCTGGATCCAGGGCTCCTCAGGCACCCAGCGCACAGTACGCCCATTGAATATCTGCTCAAACCCACGCGTACTGCGCGTGGCGGCCGACAAATTCTCGGCATGCGGGTTGCTGTTAAGATAATGAGCCCCAACACTCAAGTCCAGGTCCCAGCCAACCATAACGGCCTGCGCCGCCCAGCGACTGCCTAAGACAACTGGGTTCCAATAGGTGTAATAATAGGGGTAAGCAGGGAGAGTTGTCGCCGCATGGAGTACCAGAACAGCCATCAGGCTGATGCTCCATGCCACTTGAGATGAAACCCGGTTCACCCAAGGCCTCCCCCAATGATCCCACACCCACTGAAACACCCAAACCAAACCCACTGCCGCCACGATATCCAGGGCCGGGAAGGCTGGAATCAGATACCAATCGCGCTTAAGTGTGCCGACGGTCATCATCGCACCATAGATAAGTGCAAAAGCCAGGATAAGGGCAGTCAACAACGGACGGAGATTCGCCGCCCTATCAGATTCAAGGCGGGGCCGCCGGAAGTAGGAGCGCCCCAGGTACCAAAAAGCGACCAGCAACCCCAGGCAGGCCAATGGGGTGACACGCAGGATGTAGACAACCAGATAATAGAAAGGCAGGGGCTTGTCTTGATAAACCTGGCCCCAAAAGTAGTTATCGCGTCCGCCCACGCCCACATCAGAGACGAAGGATAACAGGAAACTGAGTACTTTCCCGGGCGCTACCCACATAGCTGGCCACAAAGCCCAAAAGATGGCAAGGGCTAGAAGCCCCCAGGCAATCCAGGGCATGAACATACGCTTCAACTGGCCTCTCCCCGAGACGCCGGATCCAAGCAAGGCCAGGGCAGGCGTCGCCACAATCGTCCAAATTACCAGGCTTAGCCCTGATGTTTTGGTGAGTAAAGCCAGGCCGGCGAGCACACCCGAGAAAAAGAGGTAACGGCGCCGGCCAAAAGTCCAATAAGCCAGATATGTCAGGATCGCCAAAATTACTAAACTGGCTAATAGCCCCTCTCCCCGCGAGGTACGCGAGTCGGCCAGATAAAACGGGTCAAAGACCAACAACACTGCGGCAAATAAGGCGACCCTACGCCCATACAACCGATGGATCAGGCGGTAGGCAAACACCACAGCCAAAGTATTAAAGAGCACGATGGGCAAACGCCGTTCCACCAGCAGGCCAAGCGTAGCCTTAGGCTGGAAGTCAGGCCAGGTAGCCAGCGCAGTTGCCTGGAGACCATTCAGCCAGGCCCATACATACTTTACCCCCATGTTAAGCGTATGATTCCAGAAAAGAGTGACACTGGGATTGCCCGGCCCGACGATCGTACCTTGCCAGTCGCCTTGTAGCAAAGCCAGGAAGAACGCCCGTGACCACTCCCAATAAATCGTCTCATCGTGCGCCAGAAACGCTCGCAAAGAGGTCAGACGTAGGACGGCGGCCAGAGCGAATATACCCCCTGTCAGGAGCCAACCCGGCTTCCCCGTTGCGTCCTCTCCAAGAACCGAGAATATTCGGTTAGTACTCATAGATTGCCTGGCAACGCTTGACACTCCTGCCGGGTGAGGCCTTTGATAAGCTGAGGTGTCGTTATTTCGATTCAATTGATTACCAGAGTTTCCAACAAGATGGTATCCTCGCCTTCGAGGGTGGACAGCCGCTTCCCGGTCGTCGGATCATACATACCTGCGACCAGCCTGTATTCGCCGGCCGGCAAACCCAGGAACTCCATCAGATGCCGGTCGGCTACCACTTCGCCAACAGCCCAATCATCAGTAGGAATCTTACCACCAGCCGGGACACTGTCGTGCTGAGCCACTACTGCCCCATCGGGACCGAGCAGATGCACAAACACGTTGTACGAACTCCCCATTGCCTTCCGCGCTTGCCAGTACAGAATGACCCGCAGACGTCCACCTCCCATGATCGGCTCGGCCAACAGGTCATAGCCCAACAGAGTGATCTGGTCGCCTAAGCTAGCGTTCACCACTTTCTGCATATCCGGAACGTCAAACGTTTGCTGTCGCCTGACCACCGACACCTGACCTAAGGTGACCCGGCCCACTTCGGCCTGCGTCTCGGCGTCAAACAGCGTCAACCGCAACGTGTAATCACCTGGTGGAACCTCGGGCGGCAAGTCCAGTCGCCACGGGTCCTGCACTACCTGGTGCGTCTGCCACTGATCTGTGGAATAGCTACTGCGCACAGGACGGCCCAGCCAGTAGGTTGCTTCGGCCCCCGTCGCATCCAGCAATTGCAGACCCACCACATAATCGTGGGTCACCT
The DNA here is from genome assembly GCA_024643945.1 of Anaerolineales bacterium. Next base: position 11,829 of record JAHELX010000033.1, on the reverse strand, counting down.
TGACCAAAGCCTGCCAGTAAAGCGTAAGCCACATTGATTGGCCGGGTCTCACGTGGTCGGTATTCAGTTCATAGCCTGACAGACTCAGCTCATCCTGGAAAACGAGATTCAGTGGCACAGCAGGTTGTGTGGTGCCCGGAGGTGGGAAGACTCGCGGCAGTTTCACGACGATGTCGTCGGCATCCGCCGGCAGGACGAACTCCCCGATAGGTTGGCCCAGCTCGCTGTCCTCGTACCCCATCTTCAGTACATATCGCCCTGGAGGCATGCCCACTGGTAGCGGCAGGGCCGCTTCTCCTTCGACAATCGCCTTGCGAGTTCGGAAGGCATCCTCAAAACCAGAACGTGGACGCACCATGTCCTGAGCCCAAACGTAGCCATCGGCATCAACCAGACGCACATAGAAGCGGTCAGAAGGCAATTGCCCTTCGTTGCGGAAATACACAGTAGCAGTCAGCGTCTGGCCAGCGCTCAACTCGGTAGCGCTCAGGCTGTAAGCGTGTAATGTGGCGTGTCCCTCGAGCCTGGTGTCACCGCCGAAATACTGCGCGCCCGGCCCCCGATAAAGCCAACCATAGTCCACTCCGAAGAGGGCAAACGAAAACACAGGCGGCTTGCGCTTCAGATACTGGATAATCTCAGGGTCGTGCTTGCCGCGTTGCAATTGGGAGATATAGATGAAGGTGTAGTCCCCCAGGAACCACTTGCCATCTATGTCAGTCATCGGGATGGTCTGTCCCTTGAACAGCGGCCTGATCTTCTGTGAATTAGCCGAAGCCAGGGTCAACGTTTCGGCGGAAGGAAGAGCATTCAGATACGCCGCAACCTTCTCGATTCCCTCATCGCCAGTACCTACAGGCAACGTGTGTACTGCTCGCTTGAGACCACCCAGCAGTGGATTCCAATAGGTATAGTAATAAGGGTGGTGGGGTTGCACCATGGCTATGCCTGAGATCAGAACTACCAATGCCATCAACCAGCCCAACTGCCTTGACCACGACCAACGCCTGGACAACCACTGCCAGCTAATAACTAACCCGAGCGCCGCCATCAGATCAAGGGTGGGCAGCATTGGGATGATGTAGCGATCGAATTTGAGGTCTGAAAGGGTGATCAACGCCAAGTATCCCCCGAGATAGAGCAACATAATCCCCAGGGTGATTTTGTGCTGCCGTGATAACTTGCGCACAGGCCAGGCCATTGCGGCCAGTAACGTCAGTCCCAACCATAACAGGGGGCCAGTGCGAAAAAGCAGGACAACCGGGTAAAAGAACGGGCCGGGGTCATGACGTGGTGTACCTAAGAAGAAACTCTTAGCTTGATCTTCCCCTTCCACTGCGCGTATGAAAGTGAAGTCGTACATCTTATGGAAGACATCGGCGGGGGCAACCCACAGGGCTGGCCACAATACCACCACCACTACTAATAATGTTCCACCCCAAGCTGCTAATGACAACGCCAAAGTCCGCCAACGGTCCACAGGAGGGCGTGTCGTATTGAATAGCGATGCACCCCCAAGAACCAGTACTCCTACTGGTAGTAACGCCAATGCTGTAATCTTACTGAGCAATGCCAGCCCTGTCAGAAGGCCAGCAAGTACACTATAGCCCAGTCGCCGCTCCTTCCAATAGAGCAGCAAGCTGAGGAGTGCCATCGTGTTGAAAGCAGTTGCCAAACCTTCGGTTCGGACGACGCGGGACTCAGTCAGCAAAAAAGGATCAAAAACAAGTAAAAATCCTGTCAGCCAGGCCACGCCGTTCCCAAACACCTGACGCACCAGCAAAGCGATAAGAGCGACTAACATTGCATTGGCAACTGCTACCACCTGGCGCTTGTCACGTAGGGTCGCCATGGTCTCGTCTGAACTGACAACCACATTTCGGTCAGCCGAGCCAGCTAGCCATTGAATGCCGTAGTGTAACCAGGTGCCGAGCGTCTCCACCCACATCAACGTAACGCCTGGCTGCCCAGCGTGATACGTGTTTTCCAGTTCCCCACTAGCGAGCGCTCGGGTGAAATTGGCGGAACCCTCCACCCAATAGAATTCATCAGGCGCTACAAAAACCCCCAGGTCCAGCACGCGCGGACCGAGAGCTAGCATGAATATCACCAATACCAAAACTACTGGCGAATCAATAGGATGGCGCCACCATTTCCTGTCGGACTCGATCAAGTCAGCCCCCCTCATACTCACAGTTCAGACAGTCGAGAAGTACTTTGCACCTGTCCAGAAATAACTTGGTACTAATGTGCTCAATTATTAGCTGTTCGTACAATAACTTTATCCTGAATATTGTCTATCCGCAGAAAAGTGGCCTCCGTGTTACCATCCAGCTTAACTGGCTCAAGCCGACCGCTGGACCGGTTGAACAAAGCAAGATCCAGATCATAGCTTCCTTCAGGTGGCAAATCTCTCAATTCCAATTGATAAGGGACATAGACAATCTCCCCGGCCTTCCAGGAAGTCTTAGACTCGCTAGAGTCCAGGGAATACAAAGGCACTCGCCACTTTCCAAGAACCTGGCCTGTCTCCCCCGAGCGTAAGGTGACCAGGACATCAAAAGCTCCCTGGAAATCTGAGTGGCTCTGCCAATAAAAACCAGGAGATATGTGGTAAACTTCCGGGGCATCTATATCCAAAAACAAATCGTAGCCAAGTAATTCCAATGACTTTCCAAATTGAGCTCCCGACTCGAACTGCATTGTCTGACTTTGAACACCGGGAGCTTTGGGGACAACCCAGATTGGCCGCAACATAGTCCGCCCGGCTTCTTTCTGCGTCCCTGCATCAAATATAACCAGCTCAAGTTGATATCGCCCAACAGTTATATCGTCCGGAAGTGTTAACCGCCAAGGATCTTGCACAATCCTCCCGGCTTGCCAGGTATCGGTCGGGGCACTGCTACGCGCTGGGCGGCCCAGTAAATACGTTTTCTCTTTATCGTTTGCATCCAACAACCGCAGATTTATTACATAATCCTGCTCTATATCTTTAAGAGCCCGCCAATAAAGCACGAGCCAAAGTGATTCGCCGGGGGCAGCCTGTTCCCGGTCAACATCATAGCCAGTCATCACTAATGCTCCATCTACGTCTAAATTGACGTGAAATAATGGAGCAGGCATAGGTGAGAATATTTCCGGCAGAGTCACCTCAATTGTATCACCATCAGATGGTAACTCAAATTGGCCGATGAGTTGTCCCTCTTTTGTTTTATAGCCCATTTTAAGATAATAGCGACCAGGGGGCATACCAACAGACGTAGGTAACTCAGTTTCACCCTCGATGATCGCACCGATTTGGTCGTTCAGACCTTCAAAACCTGGCAAGAATGAGGCTACCCCTTCGCTCCAGATGTAGTTATCGGCGTCGGTCAATTGAACAAACATGTCGTGCTCAATTCGTCCGTCATTTTCCCAATAGAACTTCATCCTGAGCGAGTCACCAGCGGTAAGCGTACGTTTGTCGAGGTCATAACCCAACAAGATGCTAATGCCAGTTAGCTCACTGGCCGCAACATATTGAGCGTGCGGGGCAGGATACACTTTTGCATACTTAATCCCCTGAAAAGTTGCCGTGTATTCTGGCCCCGGATGGTTTTCCAGATAATTTATTACACCGGATGGGTAGTCGCCACGCTGCTCTTGAAAGATGTAGGTGACCACGTAATCAGCTCCAATCCAATCACCATGGACAGCGTCGAGTGCTTCCTGTTTGAGAATTGTTTGCCCCGCAGAGAGATACTCACAACGAGGCAGATTCGTACCGCAAACAATCGTCTGTCTCTGAGGATCAGGCTTCTTGTTGAGATAGTCCATCGCCATATCCAGCCCCTCGCCCGATCCGACCTGTATCATTTTCACAGCGGCAGGCCCACCGCCAAGCAAAGGATTATAGTACGAGAAGTAATAGGGATGGTTAAGCACGGCAAAAAGGCCATGGCCAGCGAAGAAGATAGCAAAGGCGACCATCCAAAAAACAAGCTTCTTCTTGTACCTGGTTTGCCAGTGACCATAAGCCCTCCCGCCGACCGCGACCAACCCGATGGCGGCCGCCACGCCCCAGGTGCACTCCGGGGCCATCATGTAGCGTTCGGTCTTGATTGTGCCCAGGGACATAGCGACTGAGTACAATACCCCGAAGAGTAGCATAACCAGCCCGCCCGCCAGGGGAAAAGGAACGCCTACCCATGTCGCTTCTGACCCTGCTTGTTTTTCTCTGCGCGACTGCCGTAGTTCCCAGGCAAATGCACCAAGTCCAAGCCACACTAGCGGCGTGGTCTTGTAAAGTAGAACTAAAAGATAGTACAAAGGGGGAAGGTTGTCCACCGTTCCGCCCATAAAGAAAAAATCGAGGCTTGGCTTACCGATCAAACCAAATTCAAGCGTAAACTGATAGAGATCGGTGAACGTTTGTAGCGGACTAACCCATAAAGTCGGCCAGATAGCGAACGTACAGGCCAGAGTGACCGCACTCCCGATCAGTATATCAGTGAGCAAGTGACCCAGTCGCTGGCGCGTTGTGCCCAAGACAGAGCGCATATCCCACAGCATGCCCAGCAGCACCAAACCTATGATGGGTGCTAAAAGCACCCCTGATATTTTCGTGGCAATCGTCCAGGCTAACCAGAAACCAACCCAGGCAAGATATAAGCGCCGCCGGGTTCGAACATAAATGACAAGGCTGATCATAGTCAAAGCGATGAACATGGCGTAAGCCGCTTCCGTCCGTAGAATACGCGATTCTGAGAGGAGATAAGGGTCAAGCGCCAGGAAAATTGCGGCTACCAGCGCGATCTTTCGCCCAAACGCCTTACGAGCGAACCAATAAATTATTATAATGAGCAACCCATTAAAGACAGCCCCCGGAAGTGGGTCAAACTGGGGACCATAGTTGGCCATGTCAGGCAGTGATACGTCCACACCTTGCAGACGCAGCCAGAGAAAGTGAAGCACTTCGGCCCCTGTTCGCGCCCAGGTCAGGTTAGTACCTCCAAAGTTTGAACTATAAACATCTCCCCAACGCCCCTCAACTATGGCCAGGAAAGAATCAAGGCTTTGTCGGTTGCGCATTTCCTCATCATGCGCAAGAAAAAGCCCTAAGTTTGCCATACGGGGCACAAAAGTCAATACAATCAGGATGCCCCATATCAAGGCTTTCTGAAGTCGCCTATGAGATGAAATCTTTCCGATCATTATTTACCAATCTTTGGAAGTTGCTGCCATAAACTATCATCTATGATTTGACTATTAATTGTCCCAGCATGACAAAATCCATCTCCTGTCTGACCAGCGGCAGGCGAATTCCGTCAATTGGGTCGTATAAGCCAACGACCAATCGGTATTCCCCGTCGGGCATATCGGGCGGGAGTGCAATAAGATGAGAGTCAATAATAGATTCGCCCACCTCCCAGGCGCTGGTGGGATAACGCCCACTCACAGGCACACCGTCCCCCTGAGCCACAATGTCCCCTGCCGCATCCAGCAAATGGACGAAAACCACGTAATTGGAGTTCACCGGTGCCATGGCCTGCCACCACAGTTGCAGGTTGAAAGTGCTGCCAGGCGCAACACTGGCCTCCAAGGACGTATGCCCCTTCAGCAGCAGGCCATCCCCAAACAAGACTTCGTCCACTACAGGGGGGGGCTGGTCAGGCCAGGCCTCAGGCACAAACTTGACCCAGGTCATAGTTGTGGGCACAGGCTGCTGCTGCCGATCGGTGGACGGCAGAGCCTGGCGATTCGCATCATACAGCCCAATGTCCAGCGAGGCCAGGGCCGGTGCGGGTACACTGGGAGCAGTGGATATGCGGTGAGTAGTTGAAACTACCTGACCGGGGAGCCATTGGCTGGTCGGCACAAAGGGTGCTTCATCGGCCTCGCCAATGACCATCCCATCCAGACCAAAAAGATGGTTGAACACGATGTATTTTTCCTCAATTGGAGACAGGGCTTGCCAGTAAAGGGTGATAGTCAGTGGTTGCCCCGGTTGCAGGACGGTGTCGCTCAATTTGTAAGCGAGCAGGCGGATCTGGTCGCGATAGTAAGCTTCCGCAGGCATAGCAGTGGAAGGCACCTGAGACCAGGCGATTTGATCTAGCGACTCTGCCCATGCCGCTGGTCGCCACATCCCATTTTTTTCCTTGATCACGGCGCGCCAGCCTTGGGGAAAAAGAAAAGCTTCCACATTCCCGCTGCTATCCGCCAGACCGAAACGCAAATCAAACGCACCGGGGGGCAACGTCTCAGCAACTGAACCAAGGTCACACACACTTTCTGCTACCTCACCCCGCGTTAAGGCGGCGGTTTCGAAGCCAGGGGCAGTGTGACAGGGCTGCCACACAGGATCGGAATCGGTGTTGCCATTCGTTAACCCCGCCACCAGGGAAGCGGAGTGTGTAAAACCCTGGTTTTCCCAGATTACTCGCAGTTGTTGCATCGTCCCGGTACCGAGCAGATCGGGGTCTTCCCATCGATAGCCGAACAGGGCCGCCTGTCCTGGGATGCGACTAACGAGGGGCTGTGCCGGACGGGTAAACGGCGATGGATAAATCTGTGCATATTCGATGCCATTGATCCTGACGACATGCTCCGGCCGGAGAGCTTGAAAGTAACGAAGCACGCCAGGGCTAGGATCGAGCATCCGCTGGGTTTGCTGGATATATAGCACCACGTAGTCAGCCTGCGTCCATTGGCCAGACTGGTCAAAAGGCAGAACTTTCCCAGCAAAGCCAAGCGTGTATTGTTGCCACCGAGCAGCGACGGTTAAGCTGGCGGCATCGGGCTTAGTGTTGAGGTAGTCGGCTACCCTGTCCATCCCCTCGCCCCAACCGACGCGTGTCAGGCGACTGGCCATACGCCCGCCCCCCACCAAGGGATTGAAATAGGTGAAATAGTAGGGATGGAAAGGTAAGGCTGTCGTCAGTTGGAATATCAACAGCAACCCTCCCGCCAGCCTCACCTGGCGTGCAGGCCAGCCACGCCATTCGGCCAGGCGGACAAAGGCCATGGCAGCCAAAATGCCACAAACAGGGAAAACCGCCATCAGAAAGCGATCCTGCTTGTGGCTGCCCAAGCTCATCCCGCCTGCATAGAGGCAGGCATACGCCAACAACGCCCAGCCGCCAGCGCCGTCTAACCAGACTCGCCAGCCGTCTATCGGCCGGCGACGACGAATGAGCAGCCAGGCGCCCAACAACAGCCCTGACAAAGTCAGCGGCGTGACCCGCAACAAGAAGGTAAGCGGATAAAACAGCAATCCGGGGTCTTCGTTCCGTACTAGCTGCCCCAAGAAAAATAGTTTCACCCCCTCCGGGCCAACCTTACGGGTCAGGTAGTTGAACATCAGGCCGAAGGTAGCGCCAGGCACAGTCCAGATGGCCGGCCAGAGCAGCACAAAGGTTGTGGCGGCCACAAACGTCCAAATCGCTATCGTGCCTGCCCAGTAGCGAAGGACTACCCGCCAGTCATCCTCGGCGCGTTGCCACCAGAGCAAGCTAATGATGCCAAATATCGGCAGCAATATCAGCGCCTGGGACTTGGTAAGCCACGCCAAACCGCCAAAAATGGCAGAGGCCAGCAAGTGTCGCCAGTCCCGCCAGCGATGTGCCGCGATCAACAGCAACAAAGAAATGGTCATGAGGCCAGTGAGCAGAGCCTCAGCCCGATTGACCCGACTGTCACTAAGATAAAAGGGGTCCAAGCCGATGAAAACAGCCGCCAATAGTGCTACCCGACTACCGAACAACTTGCGCACATAGAGAAAAATCACCACTACCAGCAGCGTGTTCGCCAGCACGACGGGAAAGCGCTGCCAAGCCAAGTTTGAGAGTCGGCTCCACTGGTGGATAAGCATGTAAACGTCCGGCTCACTAATCCAGTGTCCTTGCGATAGAGAGCGATAGAGCGAGGCGACAAAAAGCCAGGCAGTCTCCAACCAGACAGGGAAGATACCAGGATAGCCGTCTCCGACCAGGGTGCCGGGCAGATCACCGACCAACAAGGCTCGATAGAAATCCACGGCCCAGCGCCAGCGATCCTCTTCATCCACCACCAAAAACACGCCTAGCGAGGTCAGGCGCACCGATGCAGCCAGGATAAATACAAACAGTGTCTCTAATTGAAGCCGGTATCTTCGCCAAAAGGTCGCCATCAACGCCATGTAATTGGAATCTCCACGTGATCCTGTCCGGCGAAGGGACCGCCTGTCACCGGCAACCGCTCGCCAGTGTTGCTCAGATAGAGGGCTACAAGCAAGTGATGAGGGTCTGGTCCAGGCTCCCAGGGGATGGCAAGAGAAATCCGATCAGGCAACACCTCGCCCACTACCCACGATGTAGTGGGCGCAGCGCCATCCAACGGCATACTGTCCCGTTGAGCCTGCACCTGCTGCTGAGCGTCGACCAATTGGACCGTTACGGTATAATCAGCCGCAACCGGCCTGATAGCGCGCCAGACAAGGTCAATCTCCAATCCCTGGCCACGGAAGGCCACCACCGAAGACTGACGAACTGAAGCCTGGAGACCAACCAGTTCGATGCCATCGCCAAAGACAGCATCCAGCGGCAAGGCTACCGGCGGCACCTCAAAGGAGCGGGGGCGACCTTCCACCAAAATTGTTAGCAGGGGCCCAGTCTCCTCAGCCACCAGACGCAGGGTCAACTGATACATGCCAGGGGGGACATTAGGCGGCAGCGTCAGGGTCCACGGGTCGCGCACCACGTCGCCGGCCTGCCAGTAGTCGGTGGGGAACCGTCCTCCTGCCGGCGATCCTGTCCAATCAGCCCGTACCCTACCCGCTTCATCTCTCAAGGCCAGGCTAACAGAGTAACTCTGTGTCGCAGTTTGATCAGCTCGCCAATAAAGAAATAGTTGACGGCTTTGCCCTGGTTGCCAGGGCTCCAGCAGACTCTCGTCGTAAGCGACTCCTAACAGTCTAATCCCCTCAGTCAGTTGAGCGTCTACTACTGACGACAGCGGCAAGTCTTGTATCGAGGGAGGCTGTAGGGGGCGCACCACCGTCAAACGACCGTCTTCGGCAACCAACGGGAACACGCCGACTACTTGACCAGTGGCGGGGCGGTCAATCCAAGCTTTCAGGTAATATGCCCCGGGCGGTGTACCTGGAAAGACCGTCAATGCAAAGTCATCGCGGGCGACCATTCCCTCCTGCCACTGGTCAAAGGGCAATCGCGCCTGGGTTCCAAGGGGATGGCCCCAACCCCACGTCTGACCTGACTCATCCACCAGGCTCAAGCCGATCGGATCATCGGGAGACTTACCCTGCCATTCCCAATATAACTGGACGATCGTAGTGTCGTTAGAAGGAAGAGCCGTCACCGACTTCCCGCCTTCATCTAGCAGATTGTAACCGAGTAACTCGGCCTGGCCAACTAATCGCGCCTCGCCAGCAATCACATGTTGCATCCGCAGCGAGGGATAAATCCAGGCATAGTCAATCCCATGCAGGGTGACGGTGTAAACAGGAGGCGCGGCACGCAAAAATTGCAGCGCCCCAGGTGAAGGCAATTCACGTTGCACCTGATTGACGTAGAGTACTACGTAATCTGCTGCCAGACCCGGCTTAGAGGTACGCGAGATCTTCTCGTCTTCAATCTTGTAAATGGCATGCCCCTGGAAAAACGGTTCGAAAGTTGTGCTATACCACGAGACCACGTCCAGATCTTGCGCATCCGGTAACGCATTAAGCCAGCGCGCGGCCTGATCCAGGCCTTCGCCCCACCCCACCACGATGGAGCGGGCAGCAGCCCGTCCCCCTCCCAGAAAAGGGTTATAATAGGTAAAATAGTAAGGATGATGTGGCAATACAAACGCTAATTGACCTAAAACGAGTAAAGCACCAACAACCAGGCTCCAAACTGGACGCAGACGGCTCCAGCCCATCCGGGTTTTCTCAATCAACCACGTCCAACCCAGGCCAGCCAATGCCGCCAGCGCGGGAAAAGCTGGCAGTATGTAGCGATCTTGCTTTTTCCCGCCCAATGTTACCAACAGGCCAAAAAGAAGTGTGTAAGAGAGCAGAATGAGTATAGTCTGATAACGATGCGTTTCTTTTCGATGCCGAGTGCCAAACAGCGAGACTATAGCCAATATCACGCCCAACCAAACCAAGGGCGTGGTCCGAAAGAGCGTCACCAGGGGATAGAATCCTGCGCCAGGATCCGGCACAGGCCTGCCTAAATAAAAGCTCCCCTTAGGGTGCGGATTCCCCAAGGCCCGAAAGGCGTCAGTGAAAATGGCCAGCACTGTGCCACGCAGATCTACCCACAAGACAGGCCACAATAGCAGGCCAGTTAGACCAGCAACCAGCGACCAGAGGAGTACATCCACCAACCATTGAATGATTTTTCGCTGCCACGACTGGCTGGCAGACGATCGCCGCAGGAGGTGAACTGCCAGCAGAGTAAGTGCAACAAAGACTCCTAAGAAAAGAGAAGGATATTTCGATAGGAAAGCCAACCCTCCTAACGCACCTGATACCGCCAGCAGACGACGGTCAGCCGCGTTCCTGGCGCAAGCCAGGCGATCACGATCAAACAGAGCAGCCAGCAAAGCAATGAGTGAAGCACCCATAAAGCCGGCCACCAACGCATCGTGGCCCAGAACACGGGAGAGGGCCAGGTAGAATGGATTCAAGGCAAAAAACGAAGCTACCAATAATCCAGCCGGCCGCCCCCATACCTTTCGACTCCAAAGGTAAACCAACGCTATCAACAACGCCGATACTAACACACCCGGCAGACGCAGAGCGGGCAAGATAACCGGGTCCAACGGGTCGAAGGGCATCTGGTCGATAAAGGCCAGGAAGGTGCCACCTGGACGTCCCTCTCGCAAATATTCCAGCCACAGGCCAATGGCTCCGGTCCACATGGTCGTCACGCCGGGCGCAGGGCTATCGAAGGTGGCGGCCCAATCATGCGTAGCCAGGGCACGGGCAAATATCATCGCCCGACCCAACCACGACTTGGCTTCATCCGCCGTGAGAAAGACTCCCAGGCCGAAGATACGAGGCGCCAGCGCCAGAAGGGCCATCAGCCCCGCCAGCAGCAGGTCATGATACCACTCTGATAATGTGTACCACCAAGCGATTACTCGGCGTATCATTGCACCAAGATTCCTGGAATAACCACCCCATTCTCACCACTGGTATCATTGTTTACCGATCACCGAATCACATCCACCGTGGTCAAAGTCACTGCCTCGCCGCCGCCCTGCACTGGCAGTCGGTCACCCGTCTCCAACAGATACAAACCTGCCAGCAGGCGATACTCCCCTGGTGGGGCATCGGCGGCTAGGGCAGGTCGATAGGGGTCAGTCAGCACCTCGCCGGGGCTCCAGGTGCTGGTAGGCGCGGCCCCGTCTAGGGGCAAAGCGTCTTGCTGGCCATACACTCGCCCGTCCGGTCCCACCAACTGCACGGTCACGGTATAGTCGGCGTCCACCGGCGCCAGCGCCCGCCAGATGAGGGTGACGGCTACTTCATCCCCAGGGCGGAGATTAGGGATTGCCTGCCCCCCGGCCCGCTGGCGCGAGCCAGGGCGGGCTGGCGGGTAGGCCAGGGGAGACAGCGTGCCCTTCGGGTACTGGAGATTGAAGCCCACCAGCTCGATGACATTGCCGAAGGTAGCATCGACGGGCACGTCCACAGGGGGAAGGCTGAAGGACCGGATACGTCCCTGAACCTGCACCGGTCCCAGCGTTGCCTGGCCCACAGACCGCCCCGCGTTGTCCAGCAAGGTCAGCGCCAGGTCGAACGCACCACCCGGGGTGCGAAGGGTGGGCGTCACCGTCGCCTGACTGCGCACCACCTCC